>NZ_QUFO01000006.1:0-309 GCF_003478915.1 Roseburia sp. AF25-13LB | reverse complement strand
AATTATTAGGGAAAAGAAAATTTGAAGTTTATGGAGGAATAAAGATGGATTGTTTAAGATGTAAAGAGGAAATGATTAAAGCAAAATTAAAAGGAGATGCAGTAGGTACGGTTGTTTATTTAACTAATAAGAAAAACGGTATCTTTGAGAATGAAAAGAATAGTACTGTTTCATGTTATGTATGTCCAAAATGTGGATATGTTGAATTGAATGCAGATAATGCGAAAAAATTGATTTGATAATTTCCACTTGAAACTTTCAGTAATACTGAGAAAATTAAAGAAAGTACAAAGCTCGCGAAGCTTTGAA
>NZ_QUFO01000005.1:0-262241 GCF_003478915.1 Roseburia sp. AF25-13LB | reverse complement strand
CAAGATGCTGGCTCTTTCAAAAATTCCATTCTAATAAATTGCACGACAACTTATCAAAAAATAAGCTCCACATTATGGAAAATGAATATAAAATGTATAAAAGTAGAAAAAGCGAATAATTATAAGGAATTATGCATCAGACACACTTTTGTAAAAAGGGAGTTACTTTATAGTAGGAAGACAGCTTCTTTAACACCTGGGGCTCACATTTTCCAGGTATAATTAAGCCGTCACTATTCCTGATTATTTCCCGTCCGTGTCATTAAAATATCAAGGTAATACATCGTGTCTTTTGTAGTACTCTTACCCATTTTCAGATTCCTGGCTGCCTCGTTTGGCATATAGTTCATCTCTCTTGCTATCTGCCAGATTTTCTCCCGCAATTCTTCGGAAGAGCATTTGTAATCCAGATTATTCAAAACACGGGATACAGTGGCTGTCGAAACGCCTGCTATCGCCGCAATTTTCTTAATCGACATATGAATCCCTCCTGTATCCCGCATTTTTTATGGGGAACCGCAAAAAGCGTATTCCCCGCAGCTTTCTTATTTTTATAACCAGATTTCGTCTTTGAAAATAATCTTACGATAAGTCTCAAAATGTAACCACTTATTGAAGAAGTCGCTGGATGGTTTTTCACCTGCTGCAGCCAAATCGTCTAAGAATGCCTGTGCATCCTGTGCAGATGTAATGGCAACAGCAAATCCTCTTCCGTTGATAACCGGAACATTGTTGTACTGGTATTCTGCCAGCGGTGCAATCTTTTCTACCTTGCGTCCACGAACCTGTACAAAGATTCTTTCTCTTAAGATGACAATATCGAAGTCATCCGGATACTGATAGCTTTCTCCGCTTACCGGGATTTCATCTCCAATGGTATAGGTCTTCTGAACCGGACGTACCTTGGCAATCGTCATGCTCTCAAGGTTATAATAGAACTCTTCGAAAATGTCTCCATTTCCCTTAAGACTTCCATATACGAAAGCTGCTTTTAAATCCTTGCTCTCATCTACGGTAGCATCTTCTACTACACCGCAGGCAGAAGTCATATTGGAAATACGGTCAATCAGAATCAGCTCTCCTAAAGTCTTATGCTTTTTGAATTCATCGATGACAACCGGCTCCTGCAAATCAAGGTCACAGACTGCAATCTCATTTTTCTTAAGCTGTCCTGCCGGAATAAATTCACCGGTATTTACATCAATCTTATACTGAATGTTCTTTAAGATACCGGGAATCTGCTTGGTTCCAAGTTTTACCAGATAATCGGTTCCCGGTGTCAGCTCCTCATCATCCATCCAGAGAATGGTTGCTGTAAAGGATTTGCTGATTGGCAGGTTATTGCCGGATGCAATGACACAGCCTCTGGATACGTCTACTTCTTTATCAAGCTGCAGTGTAACCGGCTGTCCCATAAAGGCACTATGGCTGTCTTTATCTCCTACTAAAATGCTCTTGATATGCGCACGCTCATTGCTTGGCAGGGTAACGATTTCGTCTCCGACTTTTACTTCACCGGATTCAATCTGCCCCTGGAATCCACGGAAAGTATGGTCCGGACGGCACACTCTCTGTACCGGCATATAGAAGCCCTCTTCCTGCTTCTTCTCTGTTACATCTACTTTTTCAAGGTATGGAAGCAATGCCTCTCCCTTGTACCAGCTAATCTTATCAGACTTGGTTGTTACATTATCACCTTCTGTTGCAGAAACCGGAATAATGTAAATGCTCTCTAACTTCAGTTCGTCTGCTAATTCTTTAATCTGTGCTTCGATTTCTTTGAAACGCTCTTCGCTGTAGTCTACCAGATCCATTTTGTTTACTGCAAATACAAAGAACTTGATTCCCATTAATGCACAGATTCTGGCATGTCTTCTGGTCTGTACCAGTACCCCTTGTTTTGCATCAATTAAGATAACTGCAAGGTCTGCAAAGGATGCACCAACCGCCATGTTTCTGGTGTACTCTTCATGACCCGGTGTATCTGCTACGATAAAGCTTCTGTTGTCTGTTGTAAAATAACGGTATGCTACGTCAATGGTAATACCCTGCTCACGCTCTGCCATCAGTCCGTCCAACAGAAGAGAATAGTCAATTGCTCCACCGCGGCTTCCTACTTTGGAATCTAATTCCAGTGCTTTTTCCTGGTCTGTATACAAAAGCTTTGCATCATAAAGAATGTGTCCAATCAAAGTGGACTTTCCGTCATCCACACTACCGCATGTAATAAATTTTAATAATCCACTCATCTTAGAAATACCCCTCTCTCTTTCTTCTTTCCATACTGCCTGCTGCTTCGTTATCAATGACACGGGTGGTTCTCTCGGAAGATACTGCACTTAAAGTCTCATCGATAATTTCATCCAATGTAGTTGCTGTTGACTCTGTTCCTCCGGTCAAAGGATAGCATCCTAAGGTACGGAAACGTACACTCTTGTACTGGATTTTCTCTCCCGGAAGCAGACGCATACGATCATCGTCCACCATGATAATATTTCCATCACGATATACTACCGGACGTACTGCTGCAAAATATAATGGCACAATGTCAATTTTTTCACGTTTGATATACTGCCAGATATCGGTTTCTGTCCAGTTGGAAATCGGGAATACACGAATGCTCTCGCCTTTATTGATTTTGGCGTTGTAAAGTTTCCACATTTCCGGTCTCTGGTTCTTCGGGTCCCAGGCATGATTTTCATTACGGAAGGAGAAAATTCTTTCCTTTGCACGGGATTTTTCCTCGTCTCGTCTGCCACCGCCAAATGCTGCGGTAAATCCATATTTATTCAATGCCTGCTTCAATGCCTGTGTTTTCATGATATCGGTATATGCAGAGCCATGGTCGAATGGGTTAATGCCCTTCTTTACACCATCTTCATTGATATACTCTAACATTTCAATGCCAAGCTTCTTTGCTGTCTCATCACGGAATTGAATCATTTCCTTGAATTTCCATGTGGTATTTACATGCAGGAATGGAAATGGCGGCTTCTCCGGATAAAATGCTTTCATGGCAAGATGCAGCATTACGGAGCTGTCTTTTCCAATGGAGTAAAGCATAACCGGCTTCTCGCACTCTGCGGCTACCTCTCTTATGATGTAAATTGCTTCTGCTTCCAGTTCATCCAAATGTGATAATTCACCCATACTTACCTCTTTCTGCCACCCCGTGGCGATTTATTAATATTGATTCGATTGCTTTCTGTCAATAACGATGGTTTCTACGCTGCCATCTCGTTTCTCTATCTTCCAGTCCAGATATTGTTCCCGGCTTGCTACACTCATCTTACTTCCCATGCCGCCCATATCTGCACCCAAGTAAAGTGCTATGGCATCTACCTTACATTCCTTAATACAGGAGCAACAGCCCCAGCAGTCCTTCGGATACAGCATACATGCCTTTCCGTCAGAACCCATTCCAATCAGTGTTCCCGGACAGACCTGACTGCATCTGCCACATCCCACACATTTACTTTGATTAATAGCTATGCTCATAGGTCTCACCTCGCTTTACTAATTCCCGGAAGAGCACTTGGATTTTTCCATTTTCTTTTCTGGTATTCACATATTTTAACCACTCATCACTCTTATCCGGATAATCTAAGTTTTCTGCAAAACTGTGCCAGCGGGTTTCCTTTCTGGCTCTCAGATGATAAATCAGTGTCTCACAGACCGTCAGCCGGTTCTTAAGCTCATAGACAAACATCAGCTCATGCATATTGGAAGCTCCAAGCTCCTTCGAAAGTTCCTTTAACTTTTCGATTTTCTCTTCTGCCAGATTCAACTGGTTTTCATTAAACTGATAATGATTACTGATTCCGCCTGCATAGGTATCCATTACCTTCTGCATAGCTTCCTCTAACTGTTCCGTATCATATAAGCCGGACTGATTTGTTAAAATCTTATCATACTCTTTTATCTTTTCTTCAAATCTGCTATCACAGAATGCTTTCTCTTCTCCGGTCATTTCATGGCTTGCAGCATTTTCTTCTACAAGGTCTTCTAACATTGCCTTTGCTGCAATCTCGCCCTCTACCATGGCTCCTGTTACATATTTCTGTGGACAGCCTCCTGCCACATCTCCGGCTGCATACAGTCCGTGAATCGTAGATTCTCTTCTGGTGTCAACCCAGTAACCACTGGCGGTATGTCCACCTACCACATACGGCTCGGTTCCTTCGATTTCCACATTCTGCTCACTTGGGTTCTTTCCCTGCTCAATCCATTTTAAGGTCTGGCTCGGTGCCATGTTAAGATAAGCTTTCTTTAATGAATCGTCCTGCTCTGCACTGATTCCTTCTGTCCGAAGATAACATGGACCATGTCCTAATAAATTCTCTTTTACGGTTCCATACACACGCTGTGAAGTGGTAAGTCCGTATTTTGTCTCATATACTTCGCCAAGGGCATTTACCTGTTTTGCTCCCACACCCTGTGCAATGGTTCCGGTCGGTGCGATGGTATCTTTGCAACGCAGTGCAATAAAACGCATTTCAAAAGTGGTCATCTCTGCTCCCGATTCAATTCCCATGGCATAACCGGCTCCGGTATTAAATGGCGGATACCACATCTTATGTCTGGAGAATCCCGGATTGTTCGGCCGGTAAAGACCGGATGCTCCACCGGTTGCACAAAGCACTTTCTTCGCCCGGATTTCTACTGCTGTCTTATTTTCAATGGAAAATCCCACTGCACCATAAATCCTGTTCTCCTTTACCAGATAATCGGTAATTGCCACCCGGTTTAATATGGTAACATTCGGCAGTGCTTCTACTGCAGAAGCAAGTAACGGCTTGATATTCTCACCGTTGATTTTGATATTCCGGTTTCCTCTTGCCACATATTTACCATTCTCATCTTTTAAAATGACAAGACCAAGCTTCTCCATTTTCTCTGTTACACGGTTTAAGCCCTCCGACATGGTAAGAAGTAAATCTTCTCTTACGATGCCGTCTGCATCCTTTTTGGCATAATCCACATAATCTTCCGGCTTTCTGCCCTCTACAATATATGCATTAATGGCATTTACTCCGGCTGCAAGACAGCCGCTTCTTTTGATGTTGGCTTTCTCTGCAATGATAACTTTCGCATCGGACTGTTCTGCAATGGTCAGTGCTGCATAACAGCCTGCGGTTCCACCGCCAATAATTAAAATGTCTGTATCCAATATTTTCCTGTTCTTAATTTCCATAGCAACTTAGATGTAGAATACATCATCCTCCTGCATTTCTTTATTTTCACAGAGATACGTCCGCTCTTTATCCAGCACATATAACCGGTAAATCAAAAGGCTTACCTTCTCTCCGATTTCAAGACTTTCTTTTTCTAATGGCCATTCACAGATTATCTCTATGCCGCCTACGTCTACCGTAACATCCAGACGGTTTCCACGGAATACGATATCCTTTACAATGCCATCCTGGGATGCACTCATATAGCGGTCAATTTTGCCAAATTTATGTATCTTTACAAATTCCGGTCGGATGACTGCTTTCGCTGCGCCCTCGATTTTATCAAATCCATGTAATTCTTCGTAATGTTCCACCAGGGAAGAACGTCCGATGAACTGTGCTACAAACGGAGTATCCGGTGTATTATAAATCTCTGCCGGTGTTCCAATCTGTTCGATGGTTCCGTGATTAGTAATGATAATCTCATCTGCCACCTCAACGGCTTCATCCTGGTCATGGGTTACGAAAATGCTGGTGATTCCAAGCTTTGTAACCACACTGCGAAGCCAGAGTCTTAATTCCGAACGAACTTTGGCATCAATTGCTGCAAACGGTTCATCCAAAAGCAGTACCTGTGGTCTTGGTGCCAGTGCCCTTGCAAAAGCAACTCTCTGCCGCTGTCCGCCGGACAACTGGTTCGGATACCGCTTCTCCATACCGGAAAGTCCGGTAATCTCCAAAAGCTCCATTACCCGCTTCTTAATCTCTTTCTTTGGCACCTTCTGAAGCTCCAGTCCAAATGCCACATTGTCATATACGGTCATATAGCGGAACAATGCGTAGTTCTGAAAAACAAATCCGATGCCTCGTTTGGAAGCCGGTACATCATTGACCCGTTTTCCGTCGATGTAAATATCTCCGGAATTTGGCATTTCCAGTCCTGCAATCATACGAAGCAGTGTTGTCTTTCCACTGCCGGATGGTCCAAGCAATGCCACCAGTTTTCCTTTTTCAATGCCAAAGCTGACATGATCAGAAGCTTTAAAACTGCCATATTGTTTGCATATATCTTTCATTTCAACATACATATCAGTGGCTCTCCCTTCTTGTTTTTGCCCGATATTCCAGAATATTTCGAAGGAATAATATGATAACTGCCAGAATAACCAAAAGCGAGGATACTGCAAATGCTGCAGTAACGGACTGCTCTGTACCCGACATATATAATGCATCGATTTCCAGTGGAAGTGTAAAGGTCTCTCCTCTTGTCTTTGACAGAGCATTGACCGCACCGAACTCTCCCAACGCTCTCGAGGTACAAAGAATGACTCCATAGAGCAATGCCCATTTCATCTGCGGGAAGGTAATCTTAAAAAAGATTTTCAGTCCGCCGGCTCCCATCAGGGCTGCTGCTTCCTCTTCGTCCTTGCCCTGGGCATTTAAAACCGGAATCACTTCCCTTGATACATAAGGGAATGTTACAAATACCGTTGCTAAAATAACGCCCGGAATTGCAAAAGCGATTCTGATATTTGTTCCAAAGAACTGGTTGATTGCCCGGATAAATGGATATGTCCAGCCCAGTCTTCCAAATGTCATCAAAAATGCCAGTCCCACGATAACCGGTGAAATGGAAAACGGAATATCGATTAAGGTTGCCAGCACCTGTTTTCCTCGGAAGGAAAACTTGGTTAAAAGCCAGGAAACACATAATCCAAAGAATGTGTTAATCACCACCGCTGCCACTGTTGCAATCAGAGTTACCTTTAAAGCACTCTTTACATAATCTGTCCGGATGGACTGCATGTAAAAGGCAAATCCTTCTTTTAAGGAACTTGCAATGATGCAGAGCAGCGGAAGAACCAGCATCAGGAACAGGAACAGTACACTGACTGTAATCAGAATATGACGCGTACGTTTTTTTCTTTTTTCCAGTTTTTCAAGCTCATTCATACTTTTCTCCTTCTATAACTGATTCGTGCGTTGCGCCTGCTTCATCTGAATGATATTCACTGCAAATAAAATAAGGAATGATATGATTAACATAACCAGTGCAATTGCTGTTGCAGAGGCATAATCGATATAATTTAATTTCTGCATAATAACATAGGAAATTACCTGTGTATGCTCCTTGGCACTATTGCCGGATATGTAGATAATGCTTCCATACTCTCCTACTCCTCTGGCAAATGCCAGACCAAATCCAGTTAAAATTGCCGGTTTCATCTCAGATAAGATTACCTTGAAAAATGTTTTCGACGGTGTCGCTCCAAGGATATAAGCTGCTTCTTCATACTGTCCATCCAATTTTTCCAATATTGGCTGAACGGAACGCACGACAAATGGAATTCCCACAAATACCAGTGCAATGACCAGTCCCACATGGGTATATGCTGCTTTTATTCCAAGGACTGCTAACGGCTTTCCGATGACTCCGGTGTCAGAATACATCTTTGATAAAGTAATACCTGCAACTGCAGTAGGCAGTGCAAATGGAAGTTCAATAAATCCATCTAAAATCCGTTTTCCCGGAAAATCATACCTGGTCAGCGTCCAGGCTAATATCACACCAAACACCACATTGATACATGCTGCTAAGAAAGAACATCCGATGCTGGTGGCAAATGCATATAATACATTTGACTTGGTCAGAAGTCCGAAAAATTCTGACAGAGATAACTTTAAGGAATATACCATTACGGATGCCAGTGGAATCAGTACAATCAGTGAAAGCATTGTAACTGTAATTCCAAGCGTTAAATGAAATCCCGGTATGACTCTGATTTTTTTATTTTTACGGAATCGTCTTTTCATACTTGCCTCTTCTTCTAGTAGTTATATATCTCATCGAACCAGGCATCATCATCAAAATAATCTTTGTATGCCTGATCCCAGCCACCAAAATCATCAATACTCCAAAGTGTCATCGTCAGATCAAAGGTATCTTCATATTCCTTTAAAATTTCCTGATTGGATGGACGGTAACCATTCTCTGCGGCGAGCCGCTGTGCATCATCTTCATATAAATAAGATAAATATGCTTCTGCCACATCTCTTGTTCCATTGAAATCTACATTATCATCTACCACTGCCACACTGGGCTGTGCTAAGATACTGACCGTCGGAGAAATCAGTTCATATTCTCCCGGATAATTCTTAAGTACTGTCATGGCTTCATTTTCCCATGCAATCAGTACATCGCCTTTTCCATTTTCCACAAAGGTGGTTGTGGAACCTCTTGCTCCGGAATCCATCACGGAAACGTTGGCATAAAGTTCTTTTAAGAATTCCTTTTGTTCTGCCTCACTATAATCCTTTTCCCTTGCATAGCTTAATGCTGCCAGAAAGTTCCAGCATGCACCGCCGCTGCTCTTCGGATCCGGCGTGATTACTTCAACACCCGGTTGAATCAAATCATCCCAGTCTTTGATATTTCTCTCATTTCCCTTTCGTACCAGAAAGACAATGGTTGAAGTATATGGTGCGGATTCATCCGGGAATTGATCCACCCAGCCCTCATTAATCAATCCGGTATCCTCTATCAACGAAATGTCATGTGCCAGTGCCAGTGTCACCACATCCGCATTACAACCTTCCACTACGGAACGTGCCTGCATGCCGGAGCCTCCATGAGACTGGATGACTTCCACTTTTTTTCCGGTTTCTGCTTCATAATGCTGTATGAACATTTTATTATATGCTTCATAAAACTCTCTGGTCGGATCATAGGAAACATTGGTTATGGTAATGACATCACTCTTTTGTCTGCCACATCCACTGAGCAGCAACATCATGACTGCAAGTAAAAGTGCAGTGATGTGGTAACGATATGTAATTTTCTTTCCCTGCTGTTTTCTGCTCTTTTGCATGTCACCCAACATTTCCTTTCTATCTCTTTTCATTGATTTTATAATTCGAATAAAGAGGTGGATAAATACCGCTCTCCGCTGTCCGGCATTAAGATAACAATATTTTTATCTTTATTCTCCGGTCTGCCTGCCAGTTCTTCTGCTGCATGTAAGACTGCACCGGACGAGATTCCAATCAGGAGTCCATCCGTCTTTGCCACTTCTCTTGTGGTATCAAATGCCACATCATTATCTACCGGAATAATCTCATCAACCAGTGACAAATCCATAACCTTTGGAATAAATCCTGCGCCAATTCCCTGTATCTTATGTGGTCCCGGTTCTTTTCCGGAAAGAACGGCGGAAGTTGCAGGTTCTACTGCCACAATCTTAATGTCTGCTTTCTTTGCCTTTAAGCCTCTTGCTGTTCCGGTCAGTGTTCCACCGGTTCCTACAGAAGCTACAAAGATGTCTATCCTGCCATCCGTATCCCGCCAGATTTCCTCTGCGGTAGTAAGCTCATGGATTTTTGGATTGACCGGATTTTCAAACTGTTGCGGAATAAATGCATTTCCATATTCTTCTTTTAACTGGGCTGCCTTCTCAATTGCGCCCCGCATGCCAAGCCGTCCCTGGGTCAGTACCACTTCTGCTCCCAGTGCTGTTACAATCTTTCTTCGCTCAACACTCATGGTATCCGGCATGGTTAAAATCAGATGCAGCTTCTTTGCCGCACATACAAATGCCAGCCCGATTCCGGTATTGCCACTGGTCGGCTCTATAATAACGGTCTTGTCATTAATCAGCCCATCTTTTATTCCCTGTTCTATCATTGCTTCTGCCACACGGTCTTTTACGCTGCCCAATGGATTAAAATACTCAAGCTTTGCTAAAAGGTGTGCCGGAAGATGCTTTGCTTCTTCGTAATTTTTCAGTTCCAGTATTGGTGTATTACCAACTAATTCTGTCAGAGATTGTGCTATTTTCGCCATTTCCTTTTTTCTCCTTCCCTGTAACTATTTACCATAATACCCTATAATTCATATATGGTCAATAGGAAAAGTAAGAAATTTTTTTCAGGACCTCGTTTTTCCGAAAAGTCCTGAATTTTTTTTCTTTTTCTTACTCCGGTAAACGGACGGTATCTCCTACCACAATCACTGCCGGCATTGGAATCTGTTTCTCCTGCACTTCTTTTTCGATGGTAAGAAGTGTTCCATAGGCTGCCCGGCTGCTTCCATCAGAAGTTCCATGAATTACTGCTACCGGTGTCTCTGCCTCTGCACCGCCGTTTTGTAATTCTCTTACAATCTCCGCAAGTCTTGTGTATCCCATCAGAAAGACACAGGTTCCATCCATGGCAGCCATTTTGTGAATCTCATCTTTTAATGATTCCTCATCTCCGGCAAAATGCCCGGTCATTACATGAAAGCTCCGGCTGACCTTCCGCTCCGTCACCGGAATTCCGGCAAGCTCCGGCACTGCAATGCAGGAGGAAATGCCGGGAATTACTTCTGTTTCAATGCCTTCCTCCGTCAGTGCGTCTACTTCTTCATTTCCTCTGCCAAAGACAAATGGGTCACCGCCTTTTAACCTTACAACATGCACACCTTCTCTTGCCTTCTCTATCAGCAGCATATTAATCTCTTCCTGCTTCATGCTGTGTCTGCCACTGCGTTTTCCTACACAGATTTTTTCACAGTTTTCAATGGTAAAATCAAGAAGCCTTGTATCAATTAACGCATCATAAATCAGCACCTGTGCTTTTCTGATTTCCTGCATGCCGCGCAGTGTTATGTATTCATAGGACAGACAACCGGCTCCCACCAGAACTACCTTTCCTGGTGATATTTTTCTATCTGAATATACATCTTTTCCAGATTGCGTCTCCCTATCCGAAGGTGCTCCTTTATCCGAAAGTACATCTTTTGATGTCTTGTTTCGATAATTTTCCAGTAAAATTTCGCATTCAGTTTCTGTCAGGGGACGTCCTTTTCCCATACACACATCTGCCAATTCCATCAGAAAAGCAGCTCTCTTTTTGTCATCTTCGATTGCCATTTTTGCAAAAGGACGAATCTTTTCAAGATAATCCAAGATTTCTTCCATCCGCTCCGGGATGTCTGCGCTTAACCGGGCACGGAACGTGGTTGCTACTCTTGGACTTGCTCCTTCGGTAGAAATGCCGATACTGAGCTTTCCTTCCCGAATCAGTGACGGGAACAGGAATCCACATTTTTCCTTATCATCTACAACATTTACCAGAATATTCCTCTCTTCACAAAGCTTTGCAATCCTTGCATTCAATGTTTCATCCGAGGTTGCCACAATAACAAAATCCATTTTTTCCAGATTTGTAGTTTCAAAATCCCGCTCGGATAAAATAAGTTCCGACGTATCTGCGTTCTTTTTTCTTTTCTCTTTTATTTCTTCGGAAAGTTTCCAGATTCCATCATCAATCTTTGGTGCAACAACCAGAAGCTCTGGTTCATAAGGCAGCAGCTTTCTTACCTTGCGTTCTGCTACAATACCGCCACCGACAATCAGTCCTCTTTTTCCTTTTAGTTCCACAAAAAATGGAAAATATCCCATCCCGCTTCTCCTTTATTGCCTATACTCTGTCACTTAAGTTTCTGCGTCTTAGTTTTCCTGATATAAAATGTCTGCCAGTTCTTTATACGCTTCTCCCCAGCGGGCATTTGGTTTCAGGTTGTAAAGCCGTTTATCCAGTACATAATAGTGATTCTCTTTCACTGCAGTAAGACTGCTCCATACCGGACTGTTAATTAATGTTTCCTGCACATTTTCCAGTGCCGCATCTGTATCGGTTCCCTGTGTAGTCACGAAAATATAATCCGGATCTGCGGTTACGATTGCTTCAAGGCTCAGATTATCCAATAATCCGCTGTCGCTGTCTGCAATATTCACACATCCCAAATCCTTTAACAGCTCACCACCTACGCTGCCTTCACTTCCTTTGGCTTTTACACCACTTGCTGCTGCACGTAAAAATAATACGCTTGGATGGGAATCATCTACCCTTGCCTTGATTTCTTCAATCTGTTTCTGAACCTCAAGTCCGTTTTTCTCATATAAATCTTTTCTTCCGGTAATATCTGTGCAAATGTCTAACATCTGAAGATATGCGTCAAAATCAGATACATCAAAATATGCTACTGTAACGCCTGCTTCTGTCAGCATATTTTCCATCTCCACATTAGAAGTAGTATTGGTGCTTGCAATTACAAGATCCGGCTGTGCGGCAAGCAATGCTTCTGTATTTGGCTCCTGAATACTTCCAAGATTTACCACATCATCTCCTAAGTCAAGGTCTAATGACTCCCAGGAGTCATTGGCTGTTGCCACCAGTTCACCACCGGATAATAACCAGACATCTGCAAAGCTTCCAATCATGGCTGCCACACGGTCATGGGAAGTTACGGTTACATCTCTTCCCAGTGCATCCGTAAAAGTAATCGGATTCTCTTCACTGGCTCCCTCTGTCACATTTTCTGTGCTCTCTATTACCTCAGTCGCAGACTGCTGTTCTGTGCTTAAAGTATCTTTTGCATCCTTATTTCCACATCCTGTCAGTGCTGTAAACATTAATATTACACCAAGACCGAGTGTTGTTAATTTTGTTCTTACGCTTCTGTTCATTTTTTCTTTTCATCCTTTTCCTATTTATTTACTATGAATTGTATTGTACTATATTTTTTTAATTTGTCAAGATAGAAACGGTCTTTCCGTTAAAAGAATAATGGCACAGTCTATCCGCTCCAATACAAGCATAAAGCCTGAAGAAGCTTAATAACAAAAAAGAGACCTCTTCTGTCTTACAGAATTCAGTCTCTCAAAAATCAGTCTCTCGATTCAATCATAATCAATATTCCGTTTTCTAAATCTATCACAGCTTCGTCCGCTACAATTTCATTGCTGACACCCAGTGTATTATCGCTGGTAAATGCTGCATCCTGCAGAGGATATTTCATTCCGGTCAATGTTACTCCGGTTACTTCTGTTGTAAGAGGAAGTAAGGATACATACTTTCCGAACTGCTGACTCTTTTGAAGAACCGCGCGCTCTTTCAACAGACGAATCCGGTTATGGGAATCTATGAGAAAACACGGAATATCTTTTGCCAGCGGCTGCATCAGAAGCTGTATATTGCCTAACACATGGTCAAGCCTTGTACCGGTGCCACCTAATATATGGATTTCGCTGCTGTTTCGCTCCATAGCTTTTCCGATGGCAATTTCAGAATCGGTATAATCCTTCTCCGGCTGATACTGGTGCCACTCAATGCCGCTTTGCCGTCGAAATGCTTCCAATATGGTTTTGTCTGCCGAATCATAATCTCCTAATATGACATCCGGTTTTATCTGATTGCGGTAACAGAATTCCATGCCACGGTCTGCTGCTAAGATACAATCCGGTTTTACCCGCTCTATATAACTTAATGCAAATGCATCCTCTATGGTTCCGCCATTGATAATCAATGTTTTCATCTTATTTACCACCATTAATGAGATTTAAGAAACATCTGGTGTTCTCTTCCGCATCTCCGCCAAAAACTGCGCTTCCGGCAACAATAATATTTGCTCCTGCATCCATCAATGTTTCAACATTGGAAAGGTTTACGCCGCCATCTACTTCAATATCAATCTTTAACTGACGCTCCTGCACCATTTTCTTTAACTGACGCACTTTATCGATAGTATAAGGAATCAGCTTCTGTCCGCCAAAGCCCGGATTTACTGTCATGATTAATACCATATCCACTTTTTCTAAAATATGTTCAATGGCAGTTAATGGTGTAGCAGGATTTAATGCTACTCCTGCAATGATGCCACGTTCCTTAATAGCTTCAATGGTCCGGTCTAAATGCTTACAGCTTTCTGCATGCACCGTAATCAAATCGGCTCCACAGTCTACCAGCTCATCAATATAACGGATTGGCTCATCAATCATCAGATGAACATCAAATATTTTATCGGTGCATTTTCGAATGGAGCGGATTACCGGCATTCCAAAAGAAATGCTTGGCACAAAGCTTCCATCCATTACATCGATATGAATGTACTGCGCCCCGGCTTCATCTACCGTCTTAATCTCTTCTCCTAATTTACTAAAATCTGCTGATAAAATAGATGGGGATAAACAATTCATCGTCTGATTCCTTTCTGTATCTGATATTTCTTTCGTATCTTATTTGGCTGTACTTTATTTTCGATATCCTATTTTCTATCTCTTTCGATACTCTAATTATTTAATACTTCTTTCTGTCCTTTAATTCTCCATAAAGCTGGCAGTAATTCTCATAACGCACCGGATGAATCTTTCCTTCTGATAAAGCTTCTTTGACTCCGCAGTCCGGCTCACTGATATGGGAACAGCCCTGAAATCTGCAATACGGTTCAAAGGCTGCAAACTCCGGATAACAATCCTGCAATTCTTCCTTCTCCATTTCCGGAAGATAAAGAGAACTAAATCCCGGTGTATCCATGATATAACCATCGCCCTTAAGCTGAATCAGTTCTGCATGTCTTGTGGTATGCCGGCCGCGCTCTATCTTCTTACTGATTTCACCGGTTTCCATACAGGCTTCCGGTGCTAAAAGATTAATAAGTGAAGATTTTCCCACTCCGGAAGGTCCTGCTACCGTTGTAGTCTTTCCTTCTAATATTTTCTGAAGTTCTTTCAGTCCCAGTTCCTTTTTTGCACTGACAAAGAGTATCTTGCAGCCGCTTGCTTCATAAATAGATGCAATCTCCTGCTGCTGTTCTTCAGTAATCAAATCACACTTATTAAAACAAAGGATTACCGGAACATCCTGCCGTCCCATCATCACCAGAAAGCGGTCTAAAAGATTAAAATTCGGATTGGGACTTGCCGCCGCAAAAATCAAAAGAGCCTGGTCTACATTGGCAACTGCCGGACGAATCAGTGCATTTTTTCTAGGAAGAATTGCTGCGACATTTCCGGTCTTCTTTTCTTCTGAAATAATATCAATCTCTACATCATCTCCCACCAGCGGTTTCATCTTCTGCTGGCGGAATATTCCTTTTGCCTTACATTCATAAATTCCGGATTCCACTACATGAACGTAGTAGAATCCGGAAATTCCTTTGACTATTTTTCCCTGCATGTGCATCCTTATTTTTCAGTAAAGTTTACAGAGGTCGATACCACATTGGTTCCTGTTGTACCATCTTCGTTGGTATATGTCCAGTCAACCTCAAGGGTACCGCTGCTCATATTTTTAATATTATCTACATTCACAGAACCAGGTGTTGTTCCCTCGAAGGTTGTTGTCCAGAGGGTACTTCCATCAGAACCTTTCAGTGTAACGGTTCCGCCGGTATAATTCTTGCCATCCTGCGGTACTGCTAATGTATCACTCTTATAAGAATAGTATGTGGTCTTCTTGCCTAAACTGATGGTCAGGGTAACGGTTGTTCCACGGTCAACAAATTTGCCATTTACCGGATCCTGACTGATAACAAGGCCTTCTGCCACATCATCACTGTAATCGGTCTTGGTTGTAACATTTAAGCCTGCACCGGTTAATTCATTTTTCGCATCAGTTTCTGAGTGTCCTCTGACATCCGGTACCTGTACGCTTTCAATACCACGGCTCAAAATCAGGGTAATGGTATCACCCTTCTTCGCATTGGTTCCGATATCCGGTGTAGTCTTGATAACATAATCCTGCTGTACGGTATCGCTGTAATCATAATCCGTGCTTACCTTAAAGCCCATATCCTCTAATTTTTTCTGTGCTTCCGAAGACTTATAACCGGCTACGTCAGGAATCGGAACATCTCCTGCTCCGCTGCTGATACGGACAGTAACGGTATCGCCAGCCTTTACAGATTCACCCTTCTTCACACTCTGCTCGGCAATCTGTCCTTCCTCATAATCATCAGAGGAAATCTCCTCGCCTTCTTCTAACTTGATATCAAGCTTCTTATCTTTGATTTCATTCTGTGCTTCTTCAAAAGTAAGACCACGCAAATCAATCATTTCGATTTTATCTTCGGTGTCTGTTTCGGTTTCTGTTGCAATCTCTGTCTCGGTATCATTTTTCTTGTTGCCGCCAAATCGGAAAATTCCAAGGATATTACCAACCAGGCAAATGACGATTCCTACGATGATAACTGCAGCGACAATTCCCATAATAGTAACTGCTTTTTCCATCTTCGGATTGAGAATTCCATTCTCCTTCTCCTCATCCTCTGTTAATTCATCCTCATCCGGTTCTTCTTCCTCTCCTGCTTCTTCCTCTTCATCATAGGAAACTTTTCCGGAGCCTTCCCGGATCTGCTCTAATTCATCCTGTCCGATGACTCTTGTCTTATCATTGCTGCCAAGTGGAACCATGGTAACAAAATCTTCATTCGGACTAATCAGACATTTCTTTAAATCAATCAACAGTTCGCCCATATTCTCATAACGGCGGTCCGGGTTCTTCTGTGTACATTTTAAAATAATCTTCTCCAAGCTGATTGGAAGGTCCGGTGTATACGCGGTTGGTGGAACCATTTCTTCCTGTAAATGCTGGATTGCTACTGCAACGGTAGTATCTCCATCAAAAGGAACTCTTCCGGTTACCATTTCATACATGACAATTCCAAGAGAATAAATATCACTCTTGCCATCTACGAAACCGTTTCTTGCCTGCTCCGGAGAAGAATAATGTACGGAACCCATAACATCAGAATTAATGGTGTTGGAAGTTGCTGCACGGGCAATTCCAAAATCGGTTACCTTTACTTTTCCTTCTGTGGAAATAATAATATTCTGTGGCTTGATATCACGGTGCACAATATTCTTATTGTGTGCAGCCTCAATACCTCTGCCTACCTGAATGGCAATGCTGACTGCTTCTTTGTAAGTCAGTTTGCCTTTCTTCTCAATATATGTCTTTAATGTGATTCCATCCACATACTCCATGACAATATAATGCATGCCGTTTTCACTTCCGACATCATAGATATTTACGATGTTTGGATGCTCTAAGCCTGCTGCTGACTGTGCCTCTGTACGGAACTTTGTCACAAAATTAACATCTTCACTGAATTCCTGCTTTAAAACTTTAATTGCCACAAAACGTCCTAAGACATGATCCTTTGCCTTATAAACATCAGACATTCCGCCTGCGCCTATTTTTCCAATAATTTCATAACGTTCTGCGATAAACATTCCCTCTGTTAACATATCTTCACCTCATCCGAAAATGGTTTTATTACAATTACTGTAATGTTGTCTTTACCGCCATTTTCATTGGCAGTCTTTACCAGTCTTTCTGCTTGTTCTGCAATATCACGCTGACTGAGCATAATATTTCTGATATCTGCATCCTCTACCATGTTGGTTAATCCATCGGTACACATAAGTATTTCATCTTCCGGATCCAGATTAATCTCAAAGAAATCCACATCCACTTCCGGGACTGCTCCGATTGCCCTTGTAATAATGTTTTTATCACGGTGATTCCGGGCTGTTTCTTTGTCCATCTCACCCATCCGCACCATTTCTTCTACCAGCGAATGGTCTTTCGTAATCTGCCTGATTTCCTGATTTACTACATATAGTCTGCTATCTCCCACATTGGCAACCGTAAGCACGTTGTCATGAATAGTACAAATTACCAGAGTAGTTCCCATTCCCTTCATTTCCTCATGGTTATTCGCTTCCTCTAACAGCATGGTATTTGCCTGCTTTACTGCAGACGCAATAATTGCAGCCGGCTCTGACAATGTCGACTCACGAATCAGCTTCTCCAATGTCTCTACCGTATATCTGGAAGCATAATCTCCTGCTTTATGTCCTCCCATTCCATCTGCAACAATGAAAAGATTTGGCAGATTACCAATCGGCTGCTCAGAGGAAAAGACATAGTCCTGATTGGAGCTGCGCTTTTGTCCGATATCTGTAATTGAAAAAGTCTTCATGATAGTCCACCTACCTTTCTAAAAATTTCTTTCTTAACTGTCCACAGGCACCATCAATATCTCTGCCCATTTCCCTTCTAATAGTAACATTAATTCCGTTTTTTTCAAGTTTATTTTTAAATTTGAGGATTTCCTCATGGTCTGACTGCACATAATCCCGCTCTTTAATGGGATTTACCGGAATCAGATTAATGTGGCAGTTCATGCCGGAAACCAGCTTAACCAGCCGCTCTGCATCCTCATCCGTATCATTGACGCCGCCCACCAGACTGTACTCAAAAGTGAGTCTTCGTCCTGTCTTGTCAAAATAATATCTGCAGGCATCTAAGACCTCGGAAAGCTCATAACTGTTGGCAACCGGCATCAGCTCTTTCCTCTTTTCCTGTGAGGATGCATGCAGGGAAAGTGCCAGTGTAATCTGAAGTTTCAAATCAGCGAGCTGCTTCATCTGTGGCACCAGTCCACAGGTAGATACCGTAAGATTTCTCTGGCTGATATGAAGTCCATGCTCGTCTGTCAGCAGTTCAATGAATTTTACAATATTATCATAATTATCCATAGGTTCTCCGCTTCCCATGACTACCACATTGGAAATACGTTCTCCGATGCTCTCCTGAATCCGGTATATCTGCTCTAAGATTTCCGATGGTGTCAGATTACGCACCAGTCCGTCCAGTGTGGATGCACAGAACCGGCAGCCCATACGGCAGCCCACCTGGGAAGAAACACATACGGAATTGCCATGCTTATATTTCATCAGCACACTTTCTATCATATTCCCATCTGCCAATGCAAATAAGTACTTTCTCGTTCCGTCAATCTTCGAAATCTGTACCAGTTCTTCTTCTAATACTATAAGGTCTGCTTTCTCTTTTAATGTCTCCCTTAAATTCTTCGAAAGATTTGTCATTTCATCAAAGGAGGTGACATGATGGATGTGCATCCATTCATATATCTGCTTTGCCCGGAATTTCTTCTCTCCCAGAGACAAAAGAAATTCTTCTAATTCTTTTAAATTTAAGGATTTTACATCAACTTTTTCTATCATACATTATTTTTCCTTAATCTGGCAATGAAAAATCCATCACTGCCTAATTCATCCGGCAGAATCTGTTCCATGCTTTCTAATTCAAATTCTTTATGATTTGCCATAAACCATGCAACATTTTCTTCATTCTCTCCCACATCAATGGTGCAGGTACTGTAAATCATTCTGCCGCCCGGCTTCACATACTGATGTACCGTGGATAAAATCTCACGCTGTAATGCTATCAGTGATTTTATATCTTCCGGCTTCATCCGGTATTTGATATCCGGTTTTTTCCGGAGCACGCCCAGTCCGGAACATGGTAAATCGGCAATGACTATATCTGCTTTGCCGATACTGCCTTTATCTGATACACGGGCATCCCACTGTTCGGCTGTCATATTGGTCACCTGATGACGTTTGATATTCTCTTCTATCAAAGAGACTTTATACTCATTGACATCCCTGGTGATAACCCTGCCACTGCCGGAAAGCAGCTGTGCAATATGTATACTCTTTCCACCGGGTGCTCCGCACACATCAATGACAGTATCATTTGCTTTTACCTCTGCCGCCTCAGCCACCTTCATGGAGCTTAAATCCTGCACATAAAAAAGTCCTTCCGCAAATTCCGGAATGCTGCCAAGATAATCCACACCTCTTACATGCAATGCATAAGGAAGTTTTTCATCTATGTTCACTTCCATGCCACGATTTTTCAAGCGCTCCACCAAGCTTTCTGGTGTAATCTTTGTAATATTACACCTTATGGTCAGTGGTTCTTCTTTCAAAAATGCTTCTGCTATCTTTTCAATCCGTTCTAAGGAATAATTTTTCTCCCAGAGTGTAATCATCCATTCCGGGATGGAACAGGTTACGGATAAATACTGTTTATAAGCTTTTTCCTTATCCGGGTATATAATCTTATCAAGATTTCTTCCGATATTCCGAAGCACTCCATTGACAAATCCTGAAAGCTTTCCAAAGCCTTTTTTCTTTGCAAGCTTTACTGCTTCGTTGCAGGAAGCCGATACCGGAACACTGTCCATATATTTCATTTCGTAGACGGCACTCCGGATAATACAACGGATTACCGGCTTCATTTTATTCACCTTCACACTGGAAAACTGATTGATAATATAATCAAGCTCCAGCATGCGCTCCAGAGTACCCTCGCTGACTCTGGTAATAAAGCTGCGCTCCTGTTTCTCAAGATACTGATATTTGGTCAGTACATCAGAAATCGCCACATGGCTGTATATGCCATCCTTTGTTACCGCCAGCAAAATTGCAAGCACCAGTTCCCGGCTGTTCACCGAATCAGTCATCCCGTCGTCCTCCAAATAATAAAATCAGACGCAGTAACTGAAGAATCGCTGAAGCTGCTCCCGCTACATAGGTTAACGCTGCAGCTCCTAAAACTTTTCTCGTATAGCCCAGTTCCTGTTCTCCTAAGATTCCTGTCTCTCCAAGGATTCTTACTGCTCTTCTCGATGCATTAAATTCTACCGGAAGTGTTACAATCTGAAATAATACTGCCAGTGAAAAGCAGATGATTCCTGCTGTAATCAATGCCTGACCACTGCGGCTGCTGATAAATAATCCAATCAGGATCAGCGGCCATGCCAGTGTAGAACCGATATTGGCTACCGGAACAATGGCACCACGAATGGTAAGCGGTGCATAATTCTTCTGATGCTGGATAGCATGTCCACACTCATGGGCTGCTACACCAACCGCCGCAACAGATGTCGAACCATAGACACTGTCTGAAAGACTTAAAGTCTTATTTCTCGGGTCATAATGGTCGGTAAGGTTTCCGGAAATATGGCGGATTTCCACATCATAAATGCCTGCTGCATTTAAGATTCTCTGTGCCGCCTGTGCCCCTGTCATTCCGGACATACTGCGGTATTTTGAATATTTTTTAAACGTATTGTTTACATGGGCAGATGCCAGAAGACAGATTACTGCACCAATAATTACCAAGAAATAAGTCGGGTCCCACCAATAATAATATGGCATATGAATTCCTCCTTTTTATTGCTGTTTTGTTCCAAGCACCGTTCCGTTTCCGATTGTAAATCCACGTAAGAAATCGGCAACCGGCATACGTTTTTTTCCTTCTAACTGCACTTCTTCCAGCGAAAGACGGTCAACGCCTGTCTGTATGACAAGGCTCTGTTTATCTGCCTTTACCACTGTTCCC
Source organism: Roseburia sp. AF25-13LB (assembly GCF_003478915.1). NCBI lineage: Bacteria > Bacillati > Bacillota > Clostridia > Lachnospirales > Lachnospiraceae > Roseburia > Roseburia sp. AF25-13LB. The sequence continues at coordinate 241,026 of NZ_QUFO01000005.1, read as the reverse complement.
GGTGCAGCATCCGTATTGCCCGGATGTACCGTTGCCTTCCAGATTTTCAATGTCTTACCGGAAAGGTAAGTATAGGCACTCGGCCATGGATTCAGTCCACGAATCAGCCTCTCAATCTGCACTGCAGATAAAGACCAGTTAATCTTTCCCAATGACTTCTGAATCATTTTGGTATGCGTTGCAATCTCATTATCCTGTGGTGTATACACTGCTGTACCATCTTCAATGGATTTCATGGTTTCTACACACAATTGTGCCCCGGCATCCTGCAATTTATCAAAAAGGCTGCCACCGGTCTCCTGTGCATCCAGTTCCACAGCCACAGATGCTATCATATCTCCGGTATCCAGACCTTCATCCATACGCATAATAGTTACGCCGGAAGCCTTCTCTCCATTGATTACTGCCCACTGGATTGGTGCAGCTCCACGGTATTTTGGAAGCAGGGATGCATGGACATTGATGCAGCCATATTTTGGCATCTCTAAAATTTCTTTTGGAAGTATCTGTCCAAAGGCTGCTACCACAATGATGTCCGGCTGATATTTTGCCAGATATTCTATGCATTCCAGGCGGCGTACCCGCTCCGGCTGATACACTTCAATTCCATGGGCGATTGCAGCTTCCTTTACCGGAGGATACTGCATGCTCTTTCCTCTTCCCTTTGGTTTATCCGGCTGTGTTACTGCAAGCACTACTTCATGTCCTGCTGCCACAATTGCCTCTAATGTACCCACCGCAAAATCCGGTGTTCCCATAAATATTACTTTCATTTCTAGCCCTCCTCATAGACTACATCATGAAGCTCGCCCTCTACTTTTTCCATATACATATGTCCATCCAGATGGTCTAATTCATGACAGATTGCTCTTGCTAAAAGCTCTGTTCCCTCAATCTCATATTCATCACCATCTTCATTAAATGCACGGGCTTTTACATAATTTGGTCTTGTAACTGTTCCTGCCTTGCCCGGAAGACTTAAGCAGCCTTCATCCCCTGTCTGGGTTCCGGAAGTCTCGATAATCTCAGGATTAATCATAAGAATCGGACCATCTCCGATATCAATAACTACCATTCTCTTTAAGATTCCAACCTGCGGTGCAGCAAGTCCCACACCATTGGCTTCATACATGGTTTCTAACATATCATCTGCCAGTTCCAAAATCTTTGGTGTTATCTCTTTAATTTCTTTACAGGTCTTTGTCAATACCGGATCTCCTACTGTCCGGATCTGTCTTAATGCCATTTTTACTTCCTCCTTAAATTTCTTTCTCTAAAAGCCATTTACCGGGTCAAAATCAAATTGCACCGATACGTTTCTTACTCCCTGTTTTTCTTCCATAAGCTGTTCTACTTTATCTTTTATCTGAATCAATACACCATAATCCGGGTGTTTGAAATAAAGTACTTTTTTATAAATGTCATTTACCTTGGCTACTGCTGCATCTGCTGGTCCAATCATCTGAAGCTTTTTATCAGCCTGCACTTTTTCCATGGTATCTGCAAGCTCTTTTGCACATGCATAGGCTTCTGCTTCTTCTTTTGATGCACAAAGCACAACCAGCATATGCCATACCGGCGGATAACGCATTGCCTGCCGGTAGAAAATTTCCTCTTCATAGAACTGGTTATAATCCTGATTCTTTGCACAGATGACGCTGTAGTGCTCCGGATTATAAGTCTGGATAATGACCTCTCCCGGTTTCTCACCTCGTCCTGCCCTTCCGGCTGCCTGGGTCAAAAGCTGAAAGGTTCTCTCAGCGGCATGATAATCGGATACATAAAGAGATAAGTCTGCCGCCAGCACTCCTACTAATGTTACATTTGGAAAATCATGTCCTTTTACAATCATCTGGGTTCCAATCAGGATATCTGCTTTCTGATTGGCAAATGCAGAGAGGATTTTCTCATAGCTGTCTTTGCTTCTTGTGGTATCAAAATCCATCCGAAGAATCCTTGCCTCAGGAAATTCTTTTTTTACCAGTTCCTCAATTTTCTGGGTTCCGGCTTTAAAACCACTGATATATTTTGAACCACAGCTCGGACATATCTTAACATGATTTTGCTCATAACCACAATAGTGACATATCAGTTTTCCATTATTATGTGCATGCAATGACACATCACAGTGGGGACATTTCATTACATGACCACAGGCACGGCAGGATACAAAGCCTGCCATTCCCCTGCGGTTAATAAATAGCATAACCTGTTCTTTCCGCAATAACCGCTGCTCTATTTTTTCATGAAGGCTTCTGCTTAAAATCGAAAAGTTTCTTGCCTTTAATTCTTCTCTTAAGTCCACAATTTCACATTCCGGCAGTGGCTTTTCCTTCACCCGCTTATCCATGGAAAGGAGTAAATAGTCACCCTTTTTCGCATGATAAAAGCTTTCTATGGAAGGGGTCGCCGAGCCTAAAATCACGGTGGCACCGGACATTCTCGCCCGCTCTATTGCGGTTTCCCTTGCATGATACCTTGGTATCGTCTCACTTTTATAAGTGCCCTCATGCTCTTCATCTATTATAATATACCCAAGATTTGAAAAAGGTGTGAACAAAGCAGAACGAGGGCCAATCATAACATCAATTTCACCTTTTTTTGCCCGCTCAAACTGGTCGGAACGCTCTCCCGGTGACAGTTTCGAATTCATAATGGAAACCCGGTCGCCAAACCTATGGTAAAACCGCATCACCGTCTGATAGGTCAGTGCAATCTCCGGAATTAATACGATGGACTGCTTTCCCCTGCCGGCAGCTTCTGCAATCAGCTCCATATAGACTTCTGTCTTACCGCTTCCGGTCACTCCGTGAATGAGGCACGGCTTCTTTTCTGTTCTGGCATTTTCTATCACTGCATCCACCACTTTTTGCTGCATTGCATTTAAGGTCAGGGTATAGGCTCCCATCTCCTGTGTACGGACAGGATTACGGTAAGTCCGCACTTCTTCTACCGTTATAACTCCCTGCTGCACCATTGCTTTGATGACATCTGCCGTAATATGAAGCTTTTTGGTTATTACATCATAACTTAAGACAGTTTCTTCTAACAGTGCTTCTAACAGTCTTGCCCGGGCAGTTCTGTGCTTTCTTTTCAGTTCTTCCAAAAGGCTTGCTGCCTCATTAAAAGGAAGCATAAGGCGTACCAAACGGCTCTTTTTTTCTTTGGCTTTCTCTTTAATTGGAATCACTGTCTTTAATGCCTGGTTCATGGTTCCACCATAATTTTTACGCATCCACGCTGCCAGGGCAATGAACTGTGATTCAATCTGCATGGCATTGTTATCAACGGCTTTAATGTCCTTTAATTTTGCCGTGTCAAATTCTGCTTTATCTGTCAGTTCTAACACATAGCCCTTTATCGTCCGGTTTCCAAAGGGAACAATGACCTGCATTCCTTCCGTTATCTCATTCTTCATTTCCGGTGGAATCCGATACTGAAAGGTTTTATCTAATTTTTCATGAGAAATATCAATTATGATATTGGCATATTTTGCCATAGATTCACCTCATCTACTGTTCTCTATCATTTCCCGTTCGTTCATCGGATAAAAATGTCCTTCTATCTCCTGATACTCTTCATGACCTTTTCCTGCCACTACAATCAAATCGCCCTCCTGTGCCTGAGAAACAGCATAAGAAATGGCTTCTCTTCTATCCGGGATAATTTTATACTTTCCTTTCGTTCTCTTCATTCCCTGTTCGATGTCAGAAAGGATTGCCTCCGGCTTTTCATATCTTGGATTATCCGATGTCAATATCGTGACATCCGAAAGTCTTCCTGCTGTCTCCCCCATCTGAAACCTCCGCAGCGGAGAACGGTTTCCACCGCAGCCAAACAATAATACCAGACGCTTGGGCTGATACTGCCGCAATGTCTTTATCAGGGATTCCAGACTTGCCGCATTATGGGCATAATCAATGACTACATCAAATTTATCTGAAATTCTTACTTCTTCAATTCTTCCTTTTACTGAAACATTTCTTAAGGTTTTCCTTATCGTCTCCGGGGAAATTCCAAGGAGATGTGCTGCTTCCATGGCAGCAAGGGAATTATATACATTGGCAGTTCCAGGCATTTTTAATACGATTTCATTCTTTATCCACCCGGTTGTCTGATATGTGACATTTAATCCACGACTGCTTCTTTCATATACGATATGCTCCGCTTTTACATCGCAGGGTTGTTCAATTCCATAAGTATAAACCGGAGCCTCAAGATTCGCTGTCATAAAACCATGATATTTATCATCTGCATTGATACAAATCATCCGGCTATGCTCAAAAAGCCGTTTTTTACAGCAGGCATACTCCCGAAAACTCCGATGCTCCCCCGGTCCGATATGGTCCATGGACAGATTAGTATAAATTCCAATGGCAAAGGTGATTCCTTCCACCCGGTAATGCTTCAGTCCCTGGGAGGATACTTCCATCACACAACAACTGCATCCGGCATCCGCCATTTCCCGCAGTTCCTTCTGTAATACCAGGGCATCCGGTGTCGTATTGCTGCCTGGCTTTTTTAATCCATCGCTTCTTCGTACGCCAAGAGTTCCAATCAGTCCGCATTTTACCCCGGCTTCCTTTAACATCTGATACAGCATACAGGCAGTCGTAGTCTTTCCTTTTGTTCCGGTAATTCCTATCATCTGCATGGCTTCTGCCGGTGCACCATAATAATTTCTGGCTATCCATGCCATGGCTTCACTGGTATTGCGTACCCGGATGACTGTCACATCACCTTCCACCCAGACATGCTTTGATACTACACACACTGCTGCTCCTTTACGAATTGCCTGAGCAAGATAATCATGCCCGTCTTCCCTGCTTCCCGCAAGGCAGATAAACATGCTTCCTCTGACCACCTGTCTGGAATCATGGCAGATATGTGTCACCTTACAATCCATCGTTCCCCGTGTACAAATATATGTAACCTGCTTTAGTAAATCCTTAAGATATGCCATAGACGTATCCTTAAAAATACACTTTTATCATTATATGCTACCGGGTGGGTTTTTACAAGTTTTCCACTTTTTATTTATGAAAGATTTCATAATTTCTTACAGATATTTTATGAAATTACGAAACAGGGTGATGCTGTAAATGTATTTATTGTGTAACCGAAATAACCGGATGTTCACGAAATCCGAATGTAACATAATGACCTGCAAGAAGCACTAAGAATTCTGCTATTGTTATGATTTGTTCCGGCAACCAGCGCAAATTCACATCCATGTTCATATGCGCTTCGCTGCCACATCCATGTGTCAGCGTTGCCTGTTTTTATACAGAATTCCAAGTGCTTCTAACAGGTCTTATCATACATTCGTCCTTTCGTGAACACCCAGTTATTTTACACACAAAAATTACCAGCCGCATTCCATCCCTGTTTCATAATTTCATAGTATTTTTCTAAATTCAAAGGAGATACTTTTCTTATGATGAAGAATAATTTTATGATATGCGGACTCACGGGCTGGTGCATGGAAATTATCTTCACCTCCCTTGATTCTATCCGCAATAACAATTTTAAACTGACGGGACATACTTCTATCTGGATGTTCCCGATTTATGGTATGGCGGCGGTTATTCCGCCGGTTTATAAACGCATTCGAAAGCTGCCTGCCATCTTCCGGGGTTCCATTTACTCTGCCGGTATCTTTGTCTGTGAGTATCTGACCGGAACCTTCTTAAAGAAAAAGGGCATCTGTCCATGGGATTACAGCAATGCCAAAACCAATATCAACGGTGTCATCCGCTTAGACTATGCGCCTCTCTGGATGATGGCAGGTCTCCTATTTGAACGTGTTACCACTGTTCCCCTGAGAAAATCTTAAATCCCCTTTCCTGCATAAAACAGCATCGCACGGAACTTCTTATTTAAGTCCGTGCGATGCCTGAATCCTGCAATGTCCTGTTACGCTTATGAGTCTAAATCATCAATATCTGCGCCAGCTCCAATATCTAACGTATTTAAAGTACGGCGTTTCATTCTTGCAATTTCGGATGCTTTTAAGATGTAATTTTTTACTTCCCTGGAATGTTTGATATGTGTCAGCCGAAGCTCCGGTGTAGTAACATCTCCGGTATAACAGATTACAGTTCCAAGTCCGAACATCCGCTCCAGCAAAGTTGCCGTTAATTTTACATCCTGTACCTTATACATATAGCAGTCATTTTCTTCAATTTTGAATAAGCCTGCATCTACTGTAATTACACTTGGTTTGATGATATATTTGGTAAAGGTCCATGGCAGACCGAAAAAGAGTATTCTCTTGCGTTCTGTGTACTGGGCATCCTCATCAAAGTCCATCTGCATATCGTTTCTTTCCTCAATCATTTTTGCTCTCCTTCTCTTTGCATCACCTTATGATACCCTACTTTATCATATACTGAAAAATTTTTCAAATTTCAGAATATTGCGTCTTTATATTTTACCTTGAATTTTATATTTTATTATTATATGATAGTAAAAATGCCTAGATGACATTACTAAAAACATCATACAGGAGGAATCTTATGCGACACTTAATGAGTCCCCTCGATTTATCCGTAGAGGAGCTGGATCAACTGCTGGATTTAGCAGGTGATATTGAAAAAAATCCACAAAAATATGCACATGCCTGTGATGGCATGAAACTTGCAACCTGTTTCTATGAACCAAGTACCCGTACCCGTCTTAGTTTTGAAGCTGCCATGTTAAACCTTGGTGGTTCTGTTCTTGGTTTTGCCAGTGCAGACAGTTCATCCGCAGCAAAAGGTGAAAGTGTTTCCGATACTATCCGAATCATTTCCTGTTACGCAGATATATGTGCCATGCGTCATCCAAAGGAAGGTGCGCCTCTCGTAGCTTCCCAGAAATCTTCTATTCCAGTAATCAACGCCGGTGATGGCGGTCATCAACATCCAACCCAGACATTAACTGATTTATTAACCATTCGTTCTTTAAAAGGGAAATTAGACAATATGACAATCGGTTTATGCGGTGATTTAAAATTCGGCCGGACCGTGCACTCTCTGATTAATGCACTGATTCGTTATCCCGGAATCCGCTTCGTTCTTATTTCTCCGGAAGAACTTAAAATTCCGGACTATATCCGCGAAGACGTTCTGGTAAAAAATAATATTCCGTTTGAAGAAGTAACAAGACTGGATGATGCAATGCCAAAACTTGATATTCTTTATATGACCAGAGTGCAGAAGGAACGTTTCTTCAATGAAGAAGATTATGTCCGTCTGAAAAACTATTACATATTAGACAAGGAAAAAATGAAACTTGCCAAGGACGATATGTATGTTCTTCATCCACTTCCTCGTGTCAATGAAATATCCGTAGAAGTAGATGATGACCCAAGAGCTGCTTATTTCCGTCAGGCACAGTACGGTGTCTATGTGCGAATGGCTCTGATTCTTACACTATTAAAATGGAGGTAATCAATATGTTAAATATCAGTGGAATTCATGAAGGTTTCGTTCTCGACCATATCAAAGCCGGTATGAGCCTTTCTATCTATCACAATTTAAAGCTGGACAAGTTAGACTGTACCGTTGCCATTATCAAGAATGCCAAAAGCAATAAAATGGGAAAAAAAGACATCATCAAAGTCGAATGCCCGATTGATGCCTTAGACTTAGATATCTTAGGTTTTATCGACCACAATATTACCGTAAATATTATCAAAGGCGATAAAATCGTTGAGAAAAAGGAACTGCATCTTCCAAAGCAGGTAAAAAATGTAATCCGTTGCAAGAACCCACGCTGCATTACTTCCATCGAACAGGAATTAGACCAGATTTTCCTGCTCACAGATGAAAAAGAAGAAACCTATCGCTGCAAATACTGCGAAGAAATGTATACCGACTACGGTTTTCGTGCATGAGTAAAATTGTTAAAAAGTGCACAGGAACGAATTCCTGTGCACTTTTTATGAAACTATATAACTGCTTTTCTTTTCCCCTAGAAAAAAACTTACAGTTTTATCTTTTTATCTTGTCAATTGTCCACAGATTTTCTCTACATCATAGTCTGGTGCCATATCTCTTGCCAGTTCATATATATTTTGAATTTTTTCCGGAGTTTCTTCTAGCATATCCGCAATTTCTTCTACAGATTTTCCTTTTTTCATTTTCTTTATTACAAGTGAAACTAAACTCTGCTCTATTCCATGCTCGACTCCTGCCTCAAATTCTGCTTTCCTTAATTTCTTTTCCTCTTCCTCTTTGTCATATTCAAATATACTCATAGCAATTACCTCCGCCTGATTTTTCCTAAGGAAATCTGCCAGAATATTTTCATGGATGCATTCTGCAACTGCTTTTTGTACAGCAGCATCTACTGGCATCTGTTCCGTAAAAACACGCACTTTTGCGACATAAATGGAATATTCCCTCAATATCTGGCACTGGGACATTAACTCCGTGTTGTGCCCCACATTCACATTAAATGTGGTAACAACAAGCTCCAAAGATGGATTGTCTGTTGCATGATAAAACGCATCTGACAGCCGTCTGGTACAACAATCCTCTATCGGCATGCTTCCGTTATAAAATACAATAAAATGGGGATTGGGAATTTTCTGTAATGCAGAAGAATATAGGGATTTCTTATCTACAAGCCTCTGGTATTCTGCTGCAATATAAAATAAATCCCGAAGCGGAATGTTCGGATTTATTGTGGATTGATGTTCATATAGATAAAGATTCATATCCAGAATAAAAGCCAGGTCATTCTTCATTCCCATATAAATAGCATTTTCTAAAGTTACAATTTCCAGTGCATCTGCATCCGTATAATTACTGCTATTAACCGCATTATAAAGCGACAGCAAAGCTTCCTTTTCCGAAAATAGCATGCGAAAAATAGTGTCCTTGAATTTACGGTTTGCTACCGGTGTGTTTTCATTTGTTTCTCTTGTCATAGGCAAGTCCTCCTTGTATGTGGCAGGAGAACCATTGCTACAAAATCCACTGCTGTACCTCTCCTGCTTTTTTGATTAATTAGTGAATAAAAGCATAGATAGATACAGAAATGTCATGTTCAAAATGAAACAAGATTTGAATAATAGAATTTGCTATTTCGATTGTATTAATGTATGCTTTTTTGTATTTTAACATATGTCGCATAATGGGACAAGATGGAAAAGTGCACAGGAACGAATTCCTGTGCATAATTATTAGCATATAGATAAAAGGAAGCAGCAGATTACTCTGCTGCTTCCTTTTATGTCATCGATATTATTACATAATATCAACGATTACTTTTTTGTTTTCTTTTGAGGCTGCTGCTTTCACAACAGAACGGATTGCCTTTGCAATACGTCCCTGCTTTCCGATTACCTTACCCATGTCGGACTGAGCTACGCGCAGTTCCAATACGATGGCTTTCTCGTTCTCTGTCTCTGTGACATTGACCTCATCCGGGTAATCTACAAGTGATTTTGCAATTACTTCTACTAATTCCTTCATAGGTACACCTCACTATTTTACGATACCGGTTGCTTTGAAGATACGGTTTACGGTTTCTGTTGGCTGTGCGCCGTTTGCTAACCATTTCTTAGCCAGTTCTTCATTTACATGGTACTCACTAGGATCCTTAGTTGGGTCATAAGTTCCAATCTCTTCGATGCATTTTCCATCTCTTGGGGAACGGGAATCTGCAACTACGATTCTATAGAAAGGAGCCTTTTTCTGTCCTAATCTTCTTAATCTGATCTTTACTGCCATTACTGTTTCACCTCCTTGAATTATGCTATCCTAAGCAAATGCTTATATGTTAAAAAGGAAACTTGAATTTTCCCATTTTACCACCGCGTCCACGTCCACCCATAAGTCCGGGCATCTGTTTCATCATTTTCTTCGCCTGTTCAAACTGCTTTACCAGACGGTTTACTTCACTGATATCTACCCCTGCACCTTTTGCAATCCGGTGCTTACGGCTCGGATTCAAAAGCGAAGGATTACTTCTTTCCTTCTTTGTCATGGAATAGATGATGGCTGTTGTACGTGCCATATTTTTCTCAGCTTCACCTTCATCAATATCCGGCATCTTTCCGCCGCCAAGTCCCGGCAGCATACCAAGAATATTTCCAAGACCGCCCATTTTCTTCATCTGTTCCATGGAAAGCAGATAATCATCAAATGTAAAGTCTGCTTTCTTCAGACGCTGCTGCATGTCTTTGGCTTTCTCTTCATCTATATCAATCTCGTTCTGTGCTTTTTCAATGAGTGTAAGCACATCGCCCATGCCAAGAATTCTACTTGCCATACGATCCGGATAGAACTGTTCCAAATCAGAAAGTTTCTCTCCCATACCAACATAAAGAATCGGTTTACCGGTTACTGCACGGATGGATAATGCCGCTCCACCTCTGGTATCACCATCTAACTTTGTCAGTACAACTCCATCAATTCCAATCTTCTCATCGAACGTTCCCGCCACATTTACGGCATCCTGTCCGGTCATGGCATCTACAACCAAAATGGTCTGTGCCACATCCACATTTTCTTTTATCTCAATCAACTCATCCATCATATCTTCATCTACATGAAGACGTCCGGCGGTATCTAAGATGACTACCTGATTGCCATTCTTTACTGCATGCTCTACTGCCGCTTTCGCAATATTTACCGGCTTATTCTTATCGCCCATGGAGAATACTTCAACTTCCTGCTTCTCTCCATTGATTTTCAACTGCTCAATAGCAGCCGGGCGATACACATCACAGGCTACCAGCAGTGGTTTCTTGCCCTTCTGCTTTAACTTACCTGCAATCTTAGCTGTTGTGGTGGTTTTACCAGCTCCCTGAAGACCTACCATCATAATAACGGTAATCTGCTGTCCCGGACGAAGTGCTATCTCCGTTGTTTCGGAACCCATGAGCCTGACCATCTCTTCATTTACAATTTTAATTACCATCTGTCCAGGATTCAGTCCGTTCATTACATCGGAACCAATTGCACGCTCCTGCACCGCTTTGGTAAACTGTTTTACTACTTTAAAGTTAACATCTGCTTCAAGCAGAGCCATCTTTACTTCTTTCAGTGCTGCCTTCACATCATCTTCCGTAAGCCTTCCCTTACTGCGAAGATTCTTAAATACATTTTGAAGTTTCTGTGAAAGACTGTCAAATGCCATATTACAGCTCCTCCAATATTTCTCCCGAAATTCTCTCTATTTCATCAATTACTGTATCCTTGCGTCCTGCCCGGAAGCTTTCCGCTAATTTGTTAATCTCTTCTACCTTCTGCTTCGTCTCTAAGAACTTCTTTACCAGATGAAGTTTCTCTTCATAGCCTTCCAGCATCTTATTGCACCGCTTAATCAGGTCATGTACACCCTGGCGACTGATGCCCTCGCAGGAAGCTATCTCGCCTAAAGATAAATCATTGAACACGAAATCTTCGTAGATTCTTCTCTGATGTTCATTGAGCAGCTCTCCATAAAAATCATATAAATAAGTCTGTTCTACTTTTTCTTCCATGTTCTCACTCCTTGCGACCTTAGCTATCATACTATAAAGGAAGCAGGGTGTCAAGTATTTTTTCTTGACACCCTGTTTTTTCTTCTATTACACTCGCTTTTCATTTTTCCGAATATTTGTTATACGCTCCTTTTTACGATTCATCAAGTAATTTCAGAGTTGCAAAGCCTGCTGCCGGCAGCTTCTTACGAATACTTTGTAACAGCAAAAAAGCCCTGATATCATCAAGGCTTTTTTCATGCAGGAGATGGGACTTGAACCCACACGATATTGCTACCACAGGCACCTGAAGCCTGCGCGTCTGCCAATTCCGCCACTCCTGCGAACAAATGATATTTTACCGTTTCAACGGTAATAAGTCAACCCCTATTTTTAATTTTTTCCCTTTTTTTGAAAAAATATATAAAATTGGCAAAAATCGAAAAAAGTTAAAAATAAGCATTGACAATTGCCCCGGAATTTGTTACTATTTACAAGTCGTCATGAGACGTAAGTTCATACGGTATGCGGAAGTGTCGGAACTGGCAGACGAGCAAGACTAAGGATCTTGTAAGCATTGCGCTTGTGTGGGTTCAAGTCCCATCTTCCGCATTATTTAATGGAGCGGGAAGCCTGATAAATCAAGGCTTCCTGTTTTTTTGCTTATAACCAGATTTTAGTTACAGCATGTATCTACGCTTTAAAAATATTATGTAAAAAGCTTCTTTCGCCAGCCAAATACAACTCTGGAAAAAGAAGCTTTTACATTCTTTTCTACTCTTTTATTTTTGCATACACAACCTTCAACAGCTTATTGTGTGGATTCTCAATCGGGTTTAATTCAATGCTCCTAAACTTCTTTAAGAAGGTAGAAAGTTTACTGCACTGATAATTTCGTGGGTCAAAGCCCGGAATACGTTTGCTCAGATTGATTCCAAGCTCAGAAATATTAATCCAGCCATTTTCCTCTGCATTGCTCCGGATAATGGAGATTACCTCCTTTTCAATATCCGAAAGCTTCGGAAGGTTGTCATTGTCCCCGGCATCCTTTTCCGAAGATGCATTCGTATTTCTTCTTGTGGTAGCTGTGCGCTGTTTTTCCTCTGCTTCTTCTTTATTATAAAGTAAATCAAGATACTTGAAATTCTCGCAGGCATTTACAAAGGACTTCGGTGTCTTCTCCTCTCCCATTCCGATTACCATCATACCGGCTTCCTTTAAGCGCATGGCAAGTTTGGTAAAATCACTGTCTGACGACACCAGACAGAAACCGCTGACTTTGCCGGAATAAAGAATATCCATGGCATCTATAATCAATGCCGAATCAGAAGCACTTTTTCCTGCAGTATAATTACACTGCAATTCCGGTGTCAGAGCATACTCCTGCATATTTTTCATCCATGCAGATACGCTCGGATTCGAATAATCTCCATAAACCCGCTTATAAGTAGCCACCCCGTAATTGCTGACCTCATCCATAATTAGTTTCACATATTTATTGGATACATTTTCTGCATCAATCAGCACTGCTAATTTCGGTTGTTCATTCATACCATCTACGCTCCTATTTCTTTAAGTGTCCCGTCACTACTACACGAATCAGATTGGTGGTACCGGAAATACCCAATGGAATTCCAGCTGTAATAACCGCCAGATCTCCATGCTGTACATATCCATGCTGTTCTGCGGATTCCATTGCATTATTAAACAATGCTTCTGTATCCGTCTCTTCCTGTATCATAAGTGGTGTTACGCCCCAGGAAAGATTCATCTGATAATAACTCTTTTCCGATGGGGTACAGCCGATAATTGCACATTTCGGACGATATCTTGAAATCATGCGGGCAGTCTTGCCGGATTTGGTTACCGTAACAATTGCTGCCGCATTGATGTCAATGGCAGTCATACAGGTTGCATGGGAAATGGCATCTGTTACATCCGGATTATCAATCTTCTCCAGCTGGCGGAAACGTTTCTCATAATCAATATCATTTTCTGTATATTCCGCAATCTCTGTCATGGTTTTTAATGCCTCCACCGGATATTTCCCGGCAGCAGTCTCACCAGACAGCATAATTGCACTGGTTCCATCATAAATAGCATTGGCAACATCGGTTGCTTCTGCTCTGGTCGGGCGTGGATTCTTCATCATGGAATCCAGCATCTGGGTTGCCGTAATAACAACCTTTTCTGCATGGTAAACCTTTTTTATAATTTTCTTCTGAATTGCCGGAACTTCACGAATCGGAATCTCCACTCCCATGTCTCCTCTGGCAACCATAATGCCATCTGACACTGCCAGAATCTCATCAATATTATCTACACCCTGACGGTTTTCGATTTTAGAGATAATCTTAATGTCATTGCAGCCCTGCTCTGCCATAATTTTCCGTAACTGCAGCACATCATCTGCACAGCGTACAAAAGATGCTGCAATAAAATCTACACCCTGCTCAATTCCAAATAGAATATCGGAGCGGTCTTTCGGGCTGATATAAGGCATGGACAGATTTACATTCGGTACATTAATTCCTTTGCGGTCTGAAATCACACCACCATTTTCTACTTTACAGGTAATCTCAGTTTCTGTTACATTGGTTACCAGCATTTCAATCAGTCCATCATCAATCAGAATTCTGGTTCCGGCTTTGACATCATGCACCAAATCCTTGTAAGTAATAGAGACCCGCTCTTTATTTCCCATAATATCATTGGTGGTAAGTTTAAAGGTATCTCCCGGAAGCAGTTCTGCTCTGCCACCCTCCAGCTGTCCAATCCTGATTTCCGGTCCACTGGTATCAAGAAGAATCCCAACCGGTCTGCCCAGTTCCTTACGCATCCTTTTTACACGATCCATGGTTACTTTATGTTCTGCCTGTGAGCCGTGGGAAAAGTTAATTCTCGCCACGTCCATTCCATTTTCCATTAACTGTTTTAATACTTCATCATCCTTTGTTGCCGGTCCTAATGTACATATAATTTTTGTCTTTCTCATATTCTGTCCTTTCCTGCTACAAGCCCTCTATCTTCTTTTATTCCTTTATACTTCTTTCGTCTTTTCCTGTTCCTCTTTAGAAGAAGTCTCATCTTCTCTGCCATGATGCTCATACCACCAGCATGCAGCAACTGCTGCCGCTACCATAACGCCCATAAGCGCTACTACAATATCCTGTGCCATATTTTATTATCCTCCTATCACAGTTATGACCTGATATTGTACGCAAAGAAACCTATGCTCCTCTGCGCACAGGTAAATTGCTTCTAACTTGTGATAGTCAGCCCTTCGCTCCATCCTGATGATGGATATAGCCTATAATGACACGCCTGCTGTCCAAAACATCCTTTGATTTCCGTAATTCAAAGTTCCAGCCGTCTTTTGCCTGATTTTCAGGCAATACTGCTTCCAGTGATAATGCGGCTCCTTCCAAATCGCTGTTTTTCTCCGACAGTCTGCGGTATCCCGCTGCAATCCTGCCGGTCTCCCGAGTTCCCAAAAGTTCTTCGGTACAGCTCTCTGATGGTCTGGATAAATGTGCTACCTGTGTGAAATTCTGGTTCGCAGTATCTTCACATGCAAAGGAAGAATCTATGTTGATATTTTCAACATACATTCCTGAAACCGTCATAATAACAGCCACTATGAGACTTATCAGCTTTTTCTTTAAACCTGTTATCCTCATTGTATTCTCCCTGCTTACTGCGTAACTGCGAAAACACGCTTTACAGGAAAGCAATTTCCTGTAAAGTAAAAAAACTGGCAGGAGTAACTCCTGCCAGTTGCGTTGCTACCCGTCTGCTTACGCTCATTATAAGCATTTCGCTATTGAAATGCAAGAAACGAATAGGCAATTATTCTTTTTTTACATAATCTTTACTTATTAACGGTCGGATACGACACCAAGTTCCAAAAGTCTTCTTTTTGCCTGCTGCTGATTCTGAAACTGTATGCCTGTAATGCCAAGCTTTTCTGCTGCCTCTATGTTTTCCGGACGGTCATCTATGAATACACATTCCTGTGGCACTAAGTGGTATCTGTCAAGCAGCAGGTTATAAATTTCCGCTTCCGGCTTGATGCACTTCACCTGATAGGAAAAGATTGCTCCGGTAGTCTCCTTTTCAAAAGAAAGTTCTTCTGTTGCTTTTTCATAAGTGCTCTTTGGAAAATTAGATAATATATAGGTATGATATCCATTTTCCTCAAGGCTTCTGATCCACCGCACCGTATATGGATAAGTACGAATCGTCTCTCCTACATGGTCATAAAAGAGTCTTATTTCTCTTTCATAATCCGGTGTTTCCTTGATGCATGCAGCAATAATCTCTTCATCCGGCTTTGCCCCCCGGTCGAATTCATTCCAGGTTACGGAACGGACGGTAGCATCCGCCACACATTCAAAAGTTTCCCCCTCAAAACCGAGCTTATGAAATACTTCTTCCCAGCAAAAGTCTACCAGCACTTTTCCTACGTCAAAGATTACATTTTTTATCATCACGATCTGCCTTTATTCTTAACGATAAATGATATCATTTCTTCCCGGTCCGTTAGAAACCATGGTAATCGGATATCCAATCTGTTCTTCAATGAATTCTACATATTTACGGCAGTTTTCCGGAAGGTCTTCGTATTTCTTAATTCCACGGATATCTGTCTTCCAGCCCGGAAGGTTCTTTAATACAGGTTTTGCTTTTTCAAGCTTTGTAGTTACAGGGAAGTCTGTGGTTACTTCTCCGTCGATTTCATATCCTACGCAAACCGGAATCTCATCTAAATATCCTAAAACATCTAACACGGTAAATGCTACATCGGTAGTTCCCTGCATGCGGCAGCCATATTTACTTGCCACACAGTCAAACCATCCCATACGTCTTGGACGTCCTGTGGTTGCGCCGAATTCTCCGCCGTCTCCACCGCGTTTTCTTAATTCATCTGCTTCTTCGCCAAAGATTTCGCTGACGAATGCGCCTGCACCAACAGCAGAAGAATATGCTTTACATACAGTAACAATTTTCTTAATCTCATATGGTGGGATTCCTGCTCCGATTGCACCATATGCAGCCAATGTAGAAGAAGATGTTACCATTGGATAAATTCCGTGATCCGGGTCTTTTAAGGTTCCAAGCTGTCCCTCTAAGAGAATGTTCTTTCCTTCTTTGATTGCCTTATCAAGATATAAAGAAACATCACAGACATACGGAGCTACCATATCACGGTACTCATGTAATGTATTTAACAGCTCTGCCTTGTCCAGTAATGGTTTGTGGTACATATACTCTAACATAATATTTTTCATTTCACAGATACGGTCTACCTTTTCTGTTAAAGTATCTTCATCGAAAAGTTCACTTACCTGGAAACCGATTTTTGCATATTTATCTGAATAAAATGGTGCAATACCTGACTTGGTAGAACCGAATGATTTCTTTCCAAGACGCTCCTCTTCGTACTGATCAAAAAGCACATGATACGGCATAACAATCTGTGCACGGTCAGAAACCAAAAGCTTAGGTGCCGGTACATTACGGTCTGTAATAGACTTCATCTCATTGAAAAGCTTCGGGATATCAAGTGCAACACCATTTCCGATAATACTTGTGGTATGTCCGTAGAACACTCCTGATGGAAGGGTATGTAATGCAAATTTTCCGTAATCATTTACGATAGTATGTCCTGCATTTGCACCACCCTGGAAACGGATAATAATATCTGCTTCCTTTGCAAGCATATCAGTAATCTTGCCTTTTCCTTCATCTCCCCAGTTTGCACCAACTACTGCTGTAACCATTTTTATTTCCTCCTTATAATAAGAAATATGTTCTTCTCGCTGCTCGCGTAACTATGAGAAACACGCTTTACGAGCTACTCGCGGAGCGTTTTTTACTTTACAGGAAAGCAATTTCCTGTAAAGCAAAAAAGAACCGGTGTAAAAACCAGTTCTCTGCTTCTTACTTTCTGATTATACCGAATCAGATATTATAAGTAAAGTCAATATTCCTTATACTCGACATAAGTTTTACTTATGTTGCAGTAATTTCAACAATTTTTCTGCTGCTGCAGTCAACGGAACCCTGTCATCTGAAACAATACAGAACTGTCTGGCAGGAATCTTCTTATTAAATGTAATCTGAAACAGTTCCCCCTTTTCAATTTCTTCCTGGGCAAAGTCCCTGACCACATTTGCTATGCCAAGGCTCCTTTTCGCAAACTGTATCAGCATATCGCTGGTGGCAAGTTCTATCTCCGGATGAATCACAACGCCTTCTCCCAGCAGAAATTCCTCTACATATTTTCTGGTAGAGGTATTTCCCTCCAGGCACATAACCGGCAGATGTTCCAATTCTTTATAGCTTAATTTACCGCCCTTTAAATATTCAAATTTTCGTCCTGCCACAAAGACATCTTCTATCTCACGCACCGGAATCACATGCATATTCTTCGTTGTCTCCATGGGCGTGCTGACTACACCAAAATCAATTCTGCCGCTCTGCAGATATTTCAGTGTCTCCGGTGTCGGTGCATTGGTAACTGTAATTCTGATTTTCGGATACTGCTCATGAAACTGTTCCAGATAAGAAAGCAGATAAAACTGCAGTGTCATATCGCTGGCTCCGATACATACTTCTCCGCTGGTCAGCTCCTGCATTTCAAGGAATTTGCGTTCGCCTTCCCGGATGGTCTCATAGCCCCGCTGCACATAGCCGTAAAGTGTCTGCCCCTCTGCAGTCAGACGCACCCCTCTGGATGTCCGCATGAAAAGGGTGGTTCCCAGTTCCCGCTCCAAATTACGGATTGCCTGGGACACTGCCGGCTGTGAAACATTCAGTTCTTCTGCTGCCAATGTAATACTGTGAAGTTTTCCTACATAATAAAAAAATTTGTAATATTCTAAATTCGTATTCATGAGCGAATTATACCATAATTAAATTGATTTTTACATTGTCATTTTTATTTTACCAATGTATACTAATCCCGTTTCCAAAGAATATAGTACTTTTTTCTCATATAGTGCAGAACATTTCTGCAAAAAATTATGAAAGGAGCTTATAATTATGACGAAAGATATGACAACCGGAAATCCACTGAAATTAATTCTTTTCTTCTCACTTCCTGTATTGTTCGGAAATCTGTTCCAGCAGTTCTACAGTATGGTAGATACCATCATTGTAGGACAGTTTTTGGGAGAAGATGCCCTGGCTGCTGTAGGTGCAACCGGTTCTATTATGTTTCTGGTACTTGGTTTTGCATCCGGACTTGCCCAGGGATTCGGTGTTATGGTATCACAGGCTTTCGGTGCAAAGGATGAAAGCCGTTTAAAGCATATTGTTGCTTTATCCTTCCTCTTAACCATAATCATTTCCGTGGTTCTTACCGCATTGACTGTTACTACTTCCCGGGAGCTTTTAATCTTTATGAACACACCGGATAATATTCTTGATATGGCAGACTCTTATATCCGGGTTATCTTCTGGGGTATCATTACCAGTATGATGTACAATGTTGTTTCCGGAATTTTAAGAGGTGTTGGTGACAGCAAGACTCCATTATACTTCCTGCTGTTTTCCTCCGCTCTTAATATTGTGCTGGATTTATTCTGTATTGTAACTTTAAAATTAAATGTTGCAGGTGCTGCATATGCCACCGTAATCTCACAGGGTATTTCCGCTGTTCTCTGTCTTATTTATATGTACCGTAAATTCACGATTCTCCGCACCAGAAAAAGTGATTACTACATCGACCGCGTGACAACCGCCCAGATGATGGGACTTGGTATCCCGATGGCTTTGAACTACTCTCTGATAGCTGTTGGTTCCATGATTCTTCAGTCTGCAGTAAATGTATTTGGTTCCAGTGCTGTTGCAGCCTTTACTGCTGCATCCAAGGTAGAACAAATTTCTACCCAGCCAATGCCAGCTCTTGGAACCACAATGTCTACTTACTGTGGTCAGAACTTAGGTGCCGGAAAATACGAACGCATCTTCGATGGCATGAAGAAGGCCTTTGGAATCGCCCTTGGAACTGTTGCAATTGCTGCATTCATCTGTACTGTATTTGGCCGTTCCATTGTTTCCCTTTTCTTAAGCGAACCGACGGAAGCCATTTACAGTTATGCCACACAGTACTTAAATACCATCAGCTGCTTTTTCTTCTTTCTTGCTCTTATTTACCTTTATCGTACTTCTTTGCAGGGACTTGGAAAAGGTATCATGCCTATGGTCAGCGGTATCTTTGAAATGATTTGCCGTGTCGGTGTCGTATGGCTCCTTTTAAATCCATATGGATACTGGTCAGTCCGTCTGGCAAGCCCGGTAGCATGGATTGGTGCCGGTGTACCACTTATGATTTCCTATCTTGTTTGGAAGAACCGGAAAAAGAAACAGCTCTGCAGTCAGGCTGTATAAAATCCTGAGCCTGCAATGCTGCAGCACGCAGAAAAGAAGCCCCATCCTCTGAATCATCAGACGATGGGGCTTCTACTTATTTACGCGAGTAGCTCGCAAAGCGTGTTTCTCGTAGTTTACTTATTACTTATTTCATATTCCAGTTTATGCAACCGGATTTCCGCACTTGGTACAAAACTTATTTCCAGCTACAAGCGGAGCACCACATTTACTGCATACCGGCTGTACTGGCTGCTGTGGCGGCATTGGCTGTCCCTGGAACTGTCCCTGCTGCTGTGGCGGCATTGGCTGTCCCTGGAACTGTCCCTGCTGTGGTGGCACATTTCCATACATATTCTGCTGTGGCATTCCCTGATATCCGTTCATCATTTTCTGTCTGATTAATGGTTTCTCAGCTTGAAGTACGTTGATAATAATCAACAGATCCAACACTACAATTGCCAGAATAAACAATATATTAAATATAAATCCGGCTGTAACTTTCGCTGTACAGTAATTATCTGTTGCTTCCTTATTTACTCCGACGCAAAGTGCAATCCAGAAAATAAAGTCAACAACTGCACAGCTTCCGGATGCGATTGCAGCAATTTTGTCTTTTAATACGCTCTTTAAGCACCAGAGAGCCAGCATAGCGATTGGAAGCAACAGCATTATAATGCAGATTACTTTTGGATCTGTTACACTTTCACCCTCTATCTTAATACCTGTCATAGCTTTAAAAGCGCTGATTTTAATATTTCCATATCCTGCACAGGATACCATAAATGATGGCACAAAGAAAAATACCATTAATAAAATAGATAACAGACGAATGATATTTTTCACATGAATGTGCTTTGTAAAATCATTTCCAGAATTCATTTCCTTCTCCTTTAGTTTCCAAACTGAGTTAAATTATCAGTTACTTCGTAAGTATAATCAACCTTCTGAGTTACAACCAGATCATTAAACATCTGTGCCCCATCTGTATAACCATCAACATTATACCATCCGTCATCATACTCTAAATCAGTATATCCTTCGATATCACCGTATGTATTGAAACTCTGGCTTCCATCAGATAATGCCATTATATTTGTATATTTTACCGGGAAGTATACAACAGTTGGCTCAAATGCACTTTCTGCACTGGTTACAGTTGTCGAAAATACCAGATAAAGGACGTTCGTATCACCCCATGTATCACTGTTTTTTGCAACCAGATAATAAGAACCTTCATAACTGAATCCGGAATTTCCAATATAGGAATTGTTATTTGCAAAATATGCATCTAACGCATCTGTTGCTTCATTTTTCATGGAATCCAGATTGTCTGCTGAAATATCTGCAGCAGATGTTACATAAGAATCTACTCCGGATACAGTATATTCTTTTGATGTCTGTGTGAATTTGTAACCATTTGCCAATGCATTCTCTTCTGATTCATCAACTGTTAAAGTTACGGTATCTCCGACATCAAGACTGTCATAATCTTCAAAATTGAACCACAGATAACGTAAGTAATCATCATCTGAATTATTGGTCCAGTCTGGATATACATAAGGTGGTGTTCCTGAGAAGGTTACCTCGATATCTTCAAACGGATCAACTTCTTTTACTTCTTCCAGTCCTTCTACTGTAAATTCCTGTTCTTTGGAAAGAATTTTAACTCCTGCTTTTTTCTCATAATCTTCATTCCATGAAGCAGTAACGGTTACCACATCACCATTTGACAGGTCTGAATCCGGTTTCACATCAAAAGTAATACTGTCAATCAAATCCCAATTACTACTTCCCATCAAATCTGTGAGGTCACTCCAGTCAAGGTCATCAAGAGATTTTACATTTTTAAGTTTCTTTCCCTGTGCCTTGATAACAGCTTCACTGAATCCGGTCTCGTCAAAATCAACATATGCTGTTCCCGCTGTTTCATATCCGTTATACTCTACAGAAATATAATCGTTGATATTTACTTTCTTTTTCTGATTCTTCACTACCACAAGTGCAACAATTGCAACTACTACAACTGCAATGACTGCAATAAGCAATGCCCATAACTGTTTCGTCATCTTAAATGGTTTCTTAGGCGGGCGTGCCTGCTGTGGCTGTCCCTGGAACTGTCCCTGCTGCGGCTGCGGCTGTCCCTGGAACTGTCCCTGCTGTGGTCTTCCCTGGAACTGTCCCTGGAACTGTCCCTGCTGTGGTCTTCCCTGGAACTGTCCCTGCTGCGGCTGACTCTGGAACTGTCCCTGCTGCGGCTGTCCCTGGAACTGTCCCTGCTGCGGCTGTCCCTGGAACTGTCCCTGCTGCGGCTGACTCTGGAACTGTCCCTGCTGCGGCTGACTCTGGAACTGTCCTTGCTGCGGCTGTTCCTGTACCGGTGTTTTCTGTTCTGCCGGCTGTTCCTGTACCGGTGCTTCCTGTTCTGCCGGCTGCTCCTGTACCGGTGTTTCCTGCTCTGCCGGCTGTTCCTGTACCGGTGCTTCCTGCTCTGCCGGCTGTTCCATCTCCCCTTTTAATTTCTGGCCACAATTTGGGCAAAAATCTGCATCATCACCCACTTGTGTGCCACAATTACCACAAAATGCCATTTTCATTTTCCTCCTTCGTTTTACCATGATATGTTACTTGCTTTTATACATTAACAAGTTAAACTATTTCAATTCTACACAATATTTTGTGGTTGGTCAATCAATTTTACCAAGAATTTACACTTTAAATCCTATAATTTTCTTGCACAGGCAAGTGCTAATGCTCCCGGTCCGATATGGCAGGATACATTTAAAGAAAGCGGATCCATCATAATGTCTGTAATCCCAAATTCTGCTTCCACTTCTTTGCGGAATTCCATCGCTGCACTTATATCTCCAGTGTATGCAATACAAAGCTGCATCTCATCCTGACACTCCTTAAAGCGGGATGCATAGTCATCTTTTACTGCTTTTATCATAATGCTTTTTGCCTGCTTTACCGTTCTGGCTTTTGCAAAAGCATCCAGCTTTTCACCCTGAATCTGTAATACCGGTTTTAATTTCAACAATGTTCCCAGTGCTGCTGCTGCCGGTGTAATTCTTCCACCTTTTTTCAGATAGTAAAGGGTATCTACCATGATATAAATGCTGGACTGGAATTTTGCATCCTCTAAAATATCTTTAATCTCTTTTCCGCTCTTGCCACTCTCTGCCAGCCTGATTGCATCAAATACGGACTGTTTCTGTGTTACAGAAATTCTCTGATTGTTTACTACAAAAACCCTGCCCTCATACTCTTCATCTGAAGATAATGCTGTTGCTGTCTCACAGGAACTGCTCAATCCACTGGATAAAGGAATGTATACTATTTCATCATATTCTTTTAAAAGCTCATCCCAACGGTCTGTAAGGTCTCCTACTGCCGGCATGGATGTTGAAATCTCTGCTCCATCTGTCAGATGCTCATAAAATGTATCCTGTGTCAGATTGATATCCTCAAACAGTGTTTCACCATTTATAAAAAAAGGCATTGGTAATACGCTAATCCCTAACTGCTGCGCTTCTGCCTGACGAATTCCACTGGAACTGTCTGTAAGAATAACTACCTTTCCCATTTTTCTTCCTCCTTGCTGTTCAGACTTCATGTTACACAATGAAATAATTGTAACATATTTTGCAAATCAAAACAACTGCCCCCAAAAAACTAACATCAGGAAAAAAACTGCATAGTAAAACTCCTGACTGCATTATCCGCAGCCAGGAGCTCTCTATCCTTACTTTTCAGTAATATATTTTATTTTCTTATTACATCATTCCCATACCTGGGTTTCCTGCCGGCATTGCAGGAGCATCTTCTTTGATATTTGCTACAACAGATTCCGTTGTAAGTAATGTAGATGCTACAGATGTTGCATTCTGCAAAGCACTTCTTGTAACCTTAACCGGGTCAAGGATACCAGCTTCTACCATATCTACATATTCTTCTGTTGCTGCATTAAATCCGATACCAGGAGCGGACTCTTTTACTTTATTAATAATAACTGCACCTTCAAGACCTGCATTTGCGGAAATGTAATACAATGGAGCCTCCAATGCTTTTAAGATAACCTTTGCACCGGTCTTCTCATCACCTTCCAATGTCTCAGCAAGCTTTGCAACCTCTTTGGATGCATGGATGTATGCAGAACCGCCACCTGCGATGATTCCTTCTTCGACTGCTGCTCTTGTTGCATTCAAAGCATCTTCCATACGAAGTTTTGCTTCTTTCATTTCTGTCTCTGTTGCAGCACCAACACGGATAACTGCTACGCCGCCTGCCAGTTTTGCAAGTCTTTCCTGTAATTTTTCTTTATCAAATTCAGATGTTGTCTCTTCAAGCTGTGCACGAATCTGGCCGATTCTTGCCTGGATTTCTTCTTTATTTCCTTCACCATCAACGATAACGGTGTTCTCTTTCTTAACCTTAACAGATTTTGCACGGCCAAGCTGTGCCATAGTAGCATCTTTTAATTCCAGACCAACTTCTTCTGAAATTACCTGACCACCGGTAAGGATAGCGATATCTTTTAACATTTCTTTTCTTCTGTCGCCATATCCTGGAGCTTTTACTGCTACAACGTTAAATGTTCCACGCAGTTTATTTACAATCAATGTAGTTAAAGCTTCACCCTCGATATCTTCAGCAATGATAAGAAGTCTGGAACCGGACTGAACAATCTGTTCTAACAGTGGAAGGATTTCCTGAATGTTGCTGATTTTCTTATCGGTAATTAAGATGTACGGCTCATCTAAAACTGCTTCCATCTTATCCATATCTGTGCACATATATGCGGAAATGTATCCACGGTCAAACTGCATACCTTCTACCAGGTCAAGCTCTGTCTGCATGGTCTTGCTCTCTTCAATGGTAATAACACCATCATTGGAAACTTTTTCCATTGCATCTGCTACCATGTTGCCAACGCTTTCATCACCTGCGGAAATAGATGCAACTTTTGCAATCTGGTCTTTTCCGGTTACTTTAGAAGACATTGCTGCGATTGTTTCAACTGCTTTTTCAGTTGCTTTCTTCATACCACGTCTTAAAACGATTGGGTTTGCACCAGCCTCTAAGTTCTTCATTCCTTCCTGAATCATTGCCTGTGCAAGAACGGTTGCTGTTGTAGTACCATCACCAGCAACGTCATTGGTCTTGGTTGCTACTTCTTTTACAAGCTGTGCGCCCATATTTTCGAATGCATCTTCCAATTCGATTTCTTTTGCAATGGTAACACCATCATTTGTGATTAATGGAGCGCCATATGATTTATCCAGTACAACGTTTCTTCCTTTGGGTCCGATTGTTACTCTGACTGTATTTGCCAGTTTATCAACTCCAGCCTCTAATGCTGTTCTGGCTTCTGTTCCATATTTGATTTCCTTTGCCATAATTTCTTACCTCTTTCTTCTATTTTCCTATTTTATTATTTGTTTTATTTACCAATTATCAATTCGATTATTCTACTACTGCAAGAATATCATTCTGCTTTACGATGATATATTCTTCGCCATCCAGTTTTACTTCTGTTCCGGCATATTTAGAATAAATAACCTTCTGTCCTTCTTTTACCTGCATGGTAACTTCTTTGCCATCTACCACTCCGCCAGGACCAACTGCGATTACTTCTGCTTCCTGTGGTTTCTCCTGTGCAGCACTTGCTAAGATAATTCCGGATTTGGTTTTTTCCTCTGCTTTTAACTGTTTTAATACAACTCTGTCTGATAATGGTACTAATTTCATGATTCATTGCCTCCTTGATTCGGTCTCTTTGTTTTCTTTCTTTTTTATTAGCACTCATTCAAACCGAGTGCTAACTGATAGTCATATAATAGTTTCTGCGTCTCTTTTTCGCAAGCCTGACCATTTTTTATTTTTCTCTTGTTTCCTTATATTTACTCTTAATATCTCGTTTTTTCTCTCGTTTTCTCACTTTCTGTAATTTGTAACGATTTAATACTTTTTTTAGATTTGTTTATGAAATCAGTCCAAAATGCTCCAATCCCTTATAAATGCCGTCTTCGTGCAATGGTGCTGTGATATAATCCGCTGCTTCTTTTGCTGCTTTGGTACCATTTCCCATGGCAATTCCATGCTGCACATGCTTTAACATTTCCACATCATTGATACTGTCTCCAAATGCATAGGTATCTTCTTTCTCAATACCAAGAAGCTCACAGGTTTTTTCGATGCCGGACGCTTTGGAAAATCCTTTTGGAACAAACTCTGCACATGCCGCATCATGCACCAGCGGTGTGAAATTCTCTTCCAGATGGGAAAGTACCTTAAGATAAGTATCATCCGGTGTGGAGCAGGAAAACTTACTGATTTCCATAATTGCTTCATTTCCCGTTACCGGCAGCAAATCCTCTCCCAATGTCTCTTTTAGTTTCAAGCCATAAGGGTCTTCTTCAAATTCTTCCAGATCCATATACAAATTCCGGCTTCCCTCATATACCGTAGGAATTCCATACTCTTTTAATATATGTATGGTATCCTCTATCAATTCCTGTTCTAATTTTTTATAAAAAAGTGTTTTTCCATCCATCTCTATCCAGGTACCGCAGCCTGCCACAATTCCGTCGAATCCCAGTGTCAGCAATCTTTCATCCTGAATAAATGCTCTGGTTCTTCCGCTGCAGAGAAATGCCAGATGTCCATTTTCCCGCAGCTTCCGGATTGCTTCCTTTGTGCTCTCCGGTATCACAAAATGCTCGTCCCACAATGTTCCATCAATATCAAAAAATACTGCTTTCCTGCTCATTCTCTTTATGTCCTTTCGCTGTTTTCTTCTCGCTCTTTTTGTCACAAGGGTTATTTTATGCCCCAAAAGCAGAATGTGTCAACCACGAAAAAGCCGCCTGCCACAGCTCACCCTCCGGTGCACCATAGTCAGACGACTTTCTTCTATCATTATATTGTAATTTTCATTACTGTACGGAAAGATAAGAATATCCCATCAGACTTTCGTCTACTTCACGGGCTGCTTCTCTTCCTTCACGGATTGCCCATACAACCAGGGACTGTCCACGATGCATATCTCCTGCTGTAAAGACATTTTCCACATTGGTCTTGTAATGACCGGCTTCTGTTGCCACATTGGTTCTGGCATTTAAGTCTACGCCGAATGCTTTGGCAATGTAATCTTCTGTTCCAAGGAAGCCTGCTGCAATCAGAACCAGATCACAATCTAACTTGCTTTCGGAGCCCGGTACTTCCACCATCTGCATCCGTCCGGTCTTTTCATCCTTTTTGCCCTCTAATTTTACGGTTTTTAATCCGCAGAGCTTACCGTTCTTGTCTTTTAAGAACTCTTTTACGGTTGTCTGGTAAATACGAGGGTCGGAACCGAACATGGCAATTGCTTCTTCCTGACCGTAGTCTGTCTTGCAGACTCTTGGCCACTCCGGCCATGGGTTGTTCTCTGCACGCTCATCCGGTGCTTTTGGCATCATTTCAAGCTGGATGACACTGGCTGCGCCGTGACGGATAGAAGTTCCGACACAGTCATTTCCGGTATCTCCACCACCGATGATAACTACTTTCTTTCCCTTGGCAGAAATATATTTGTTATCTTTAAGCTCGGAATCTAAAAGGCTCTTGGTAGTTGCCTTTAAGAAATCTACTGCAAAGTAAATGCCTTCTGCATCTCTGCCCGGAGCTTTGATGTCTCTTGGATTCTTTGCTCCACAGGCTAAGATGACACGGTCATATTCTTTTAAGAGTTTTGCCGGCTTGATGTCTTTTCCAACATTGGTATTGGTAATAAACTCGACACCCTCTTCTTTCATTATATTAATCTTACGGTCAATAACCCATTTTTCCAGCTTCATATTCGGGATTCCATACATCAAAAGTCCACCGACACGGTCATCTCTTTCAAATACGGTAACGGAATGTCCTCTTTTATTCAACTGGTCTGCTGCTGCAAGTCCGGCAGGACCGGAACCGATGATTGCAACCTTCTTTCCGGTACGGACTCTTGGAGGTTTTGCTGCAGCATATCCTTTTTCATAGGCATTTTCAATGATTCCATGCTCATTTGCCTTACAGGTTACCGGGTCTTCCCAGTGTCCACAGGTACAGGCTGCTTCACAAAGTGCCGGACATACTCTTGAGGTAAATTCCGGGAAGTTGTTGGTCTTGGTCAGACGGTTATATGCCTGCTCCCAGTTGTTGGTATACAAAAGGTCATTCCACTCCGGTACCAGATTATGCAGCGGACATCCGCTGGTCATTCCCATGATATTCATACCAGCCTGGCAGAACGGCACGCCGCAGTTCATACAACGTGCTGCCTGTACTCTTTGTTTCTCTTTTGAGAGAGGGGTATGGAACTCGTTAAAGTTCTTGATACGCTCCTTTGGTGCAACCGCTGCTGCATTCTCTCTGTCATATTCCATAAATCCTGTTGGTTTTCCCATTTTGCGTCCCCTCCTTAATTTCTTGTATTCGCATAAAATGCTTCAATCTGTGCCTGTTCGGAAGACAATCCTTTTTCTTCCATCTGAACAATTGCCATTAACATACGGTTATAATCGTATGGAATTACTTTCTTGAACTTCGGCAGATACTCACTGAAGTTATCTAAGATTTCTTTTCCCTTTTCAGAATTGGTCAAAGCTACGTGTTCTTTAATCATATCTTTTAATTCCATAACATCATATTTGTTTCCGACTTCTTCTGAGAATACCATTTCCTTATTGATTCTGGTATAAAGGTCGTTGTCCTCATCTAATACATAAGCGATACCACCACTCATTCCGGCTGCAAAGTTTTTACCAGTCTTACCAAGGATAACCACACGGCCACCGGTCATGTATTCACATCCATGGTCACCGACACCTTCTACTACTGCAGAAGCTCCGGAATTTCGTACGCAGAAACGTTCTCCTGCCACACCACTGATAAATGCTTTACCACTGGTTGCACCGTAAAGTGCTACGTTACCGATGATAATATTTTCATCCTTCTTATATTTCACACCTGCCGGAGCGTAGACAACCAGTTTTCCACCAGAAAGTCCTTTTCCGAAGTAATCGTTGGAATCTCCTACCAGCTCTAAGGTAAGTCCCTTTGGAATGAATGCGCCAAAGCTCTGTCCGCCGGCACCGGTACATTTTACGATAAAGGTATCTTCCTCTAAAGTATCGTCATATTTCTTTGTAATCTCGGAACCAAAGATGGTACCAAAGGAACGGTCTGTATTGCTTACTTCTACATCAATGCTTCTCTTCTGTTTCTTATCCAGTGCAGAAGAAAGCTGTTTTAACAGTACAGTTTCGTCCTTGGTCTTCTCCAGTTCGAAATCGTATACATGTTTTGGATCAAATGTAACTTTCTCCTTTGGTCCTGCAAACGGGTTATTCAAAATCTTGGAAAGGTCGATTTCTTTTTCCCGGTCTGTCAAATCCTCTCTTACCCGGAGAAGGTCACTTCTTCCTACCATTTCATCAATGGTACGGCAGCCTAACTTCGCCATGATTTCTCTTAATTCTTCTGCAATAAACCGCATGAAGTTTTCTACATATTCCGGTTTTCCCGCGAAACGTTTCCGAAGCTCCGGATTCTGTGTTGCGATTCCGGCAGGGCAGGTATCCAGATTACATACACGCATCATCACGCATCCCATGGTTACCAGCGGTGCAGTTGCAAATCCGTACTCTTCTGCTCCAAGCAATGCAGCAATTGCTACATCACGGCCGCTCATCAGCTTACCATCTGTCTCGATTCTTACCTTATTACGAAGTCCGTTCATAATCAGAGTCTGGTGTGTCTCTGCAAGTCCAAGTTCCCAAGGAAGTCCTGCATTATGGATAGAACTGCTTGGTGCTGCACCGGTACCACCGTCATATCCGGAAATCAATACTACCTGCGCTCCTGCTTTGGCAACACCGGCTGCGACTGTACCCACACCTGCTTCTGATACCAGTTTTACGGAAATTCTTGCATCACGGTTGGCATTCTTCAAATCGTAAATCAACTGCTCCAAATCCTCGATGGAGTAGATATCATGATGAGGTGGCGGCGAAATCAAGGATACACCCGGTGTGGAAAGTCTTGTCTTTGCAATCCAAGGATATACTTTCTTGCCCGGAAGGTGTCCACCTTCACCAGGTTTTGCACCCTGTGCCATCTTAATCTGAATCTCTTCTGCACTGACTAAGTAACGGCTGGTTACACCAAACCGGCCGGACGCTACCTGCTTGATTGCAGAACATCTGTCTAAGCTTGTATGTTTACTTGCGATACGGTCCGGATCTTCTCCACCCTCACCGGTATTGGATTTACCATGTAAATGGTTCATGGCAATTGCCAGTGTTTCATGGGCTTCCTTGGAAATAGAACCATAGGACATCGCACCTGTTTTAAATCTTGTTACAATAGAATCTACGCTTTCTACTTCTTCAATTGGAACACCTTTTTTCGGGAAATTGAAATCCATCAGTCCACGAATATTTGCATCACGCTCTTCGCTGTTCACAAGATCTGTGTACTGTTTGAAAAGGTTGTAATCTCCACGTTTGGTTGATTCCTGCAGAAGATGGATGGTTGCCGGATTGTAAAGATGGCTGTCTGCGCCACTTCTCATCTTGTGACGTCCCTTGCTGTCTAAAGTAAGGTCTGTCTCTAATCCCAATGGATCATAGGCTGCAGAATGCAGAGTATCTACATCTTTTGCAATGTCTTCCAGTGTAATTCCACCGATACGGCTTACGGTATTTGTGAAATATTTATCAATTACTGCGGAGTCAATACCAATTGCCTCAAAAATCTTAGAACCCTGATAAGACTGAATGGTTGAAATACCCATTTTGGAAGCAATTTTTACGATACCACTGATAATTGCCTGATTGTAATCATGGATTGCTGCATAGTAATCCTTGTCTAACATATGCTCGTCTACTAACTGCTTTACGGTATCCTGTGCCAGATATGGGTTGATTGCACAGGCACCATAACCAAGCAATGTTGCAAAATGATGTACTTCTCTTGGTTCACCGGATTCCAGAATCATGGCAACTGCAGTTCTCTTCTTGGTCTTTACCAGATGCTGCTGCAGTCCGGATACTGCCAGAAGGGATGGGATTGCCACATGGTTCTCATCAATGCCACGGTCGGAAAGAATCAGGATATTTGCACCGTCACGGTATGCACGGTCTGCTTCTACAAACAGATGATCCAATGCTTTTTCCAGGCTTGTATTCTTATAATATGTAGTAGGAAGAACCACAACCTTGAATCCTTCTACTTTCATATTTTTAATTTTCATCAAATCTGTGTTGGTAAGAATCGGGTTATCTACCTTTAATACCTGACAGTTAATCGCCTTTTCTTCCAGCAGGTTACCATCTTCTCCGATATATACGGTAGTGGATGTAACCACTTTCTCACGAATGGAATCAATTGGCGGGTTTGTTACCTGTGCAAATAACTGTTTGAAATAATTAAACAGTGGCTGATGGTCTCCTGCCAGTGCTGCCAGCGGAGTATCAATACCCATTGCAGAAGTTCCTTCTCCTCCGTTTAATGCCATCGGAAGGATTGCTTCACGCAGTGATTCGTAAGTATAACCGAATGCTTTCTGCATTCTCTGACGCTCTTCTTTGGTATATTCCGGAACACGCTGATTTGGAATCTTTAAATCCTCCAGTTTAATCAGGTTACGGTCAAGCCATTCACCATAAGGCTGTTTGCTTGCGTAATACTCTTTTAATTCATCATCATTGATGACTCTTCCCTGGATGGTATCTACTAAGAGCATTTTACCCGGACGAAGTCTTTCTTTTACAACAATCTTGGTCGGATCAATATCAAGCACTCCAACCTCGGAAGAAAGAATCAGCTGGTCATCATCGGTAATATAATATCTGGAAGGTCTTAATCCATTACGGTCAAGAACGGCTCCCATGACATCTCCATCTGAGAAAAGAATGGAGGCTGGTCCATCCCACGGCTCCATCATGGTTGCATAGTACTGATAGAAGTCTTTCTTCTTCTGGGACATGGTATTGTTATTTGCCCATGGCTCCGGAATCATAATCATAACTGCCAGTGGTAAATCCATTCCACTCATTACTAAGAACTCTAAGGTATTATCTAACATTGCTGAGTCAGAACCTTCGGAATTAATAACCGGAAGGACTTTCTGCAGTTCCCCTTTCAGTTCTTCGGACTCCATGGTCTCTTCACGGGCAAGCATCTTATCTGCATTACCTTTGATGGTATTAATCTCTCCGTTATGTACGATGAAACGGTTCGGATGTGCTCTCTCCCAGCTTGGATTGGTGTTGGTTGAGAATCTGGAGTGTACGGTTGCGATTGCAGATTCATAATCTTTATCCTGAAGGTCTGCAAAGAACTGACGCAGCTGGTCTACTAAAAACATTCCCTTATATACGATGGTTCGGCTGGAAAGGGATACTACATAAGTGTCATCATTGGACTGCTCGAATACCCGTCTTGCCACATACAGCCGGCGGTCAAAATCAAGTCCCCTGGCTACTTCAGCTGGACGTCTTACAAATCCCTGCATGATATATGGCATACAGTCTACTGCTTTCTGTCCCAGTTTATCCGGGTCAGTCGGAACTTTTCTCCATCCTAAGAATTTCATTCCTTCCTTTTCCACGATAACCTCAAACATTTTCTTTGCCTGATTCCGTTTCAGCTCATCCTGTGGGAAGAAAAACATTCCGACACCGTAATCTCTTTCTCCACCAAGTTCAATTCCTGATTCCTTTGCTACCTTGGAGAAAAATTTGTGTGATACCTGAAGCAGAATACCAACACCGTCACCGGTTTTTCCTTCTGCATCCTTACCAGCTCTGTGCTTTAAGTTCTCTACAATCTTTAAAGCATTCTCTACTGTAGCATGGGATTTGATACCTTTGATGTTTACCACAGCTCCGATACCGCAGTTATCATGTTCAAAATTCGGATTATACATACCCTGTGCTACTGCTGTACTTTCATTCCACTGTTCTGTCATAATCGTTCCCTTTCTGCTTTCTCTTTATTTTCTGTCTTACTTTGTTACCTGCACTCTGCTGCTTTAAAGTGCTTTTATTTTCTGAACTAAGTTTACACCCGGCATAATATACTTTGCAATAGTTTTTTTCTTGCTATTGTCTGATTATTAGACAATTCATTTTATATTCTTTTATTGTATTTATATTTATCATTTTTTTGCATATAAAAAAGGCTTATCAAAACAATTCAACGTGTTTTTTGTTGAAAATATTTTTTCATAAGCCTTTTAAATTTGCCTGTTATTTTAAATTGTGTCTGAATTGTTTCTATGTTATTCTGGAATTTCTTAGGAAGGTTTTGAGTGTATCTGCCTTTTCATCGAATACGGATATTACATAAGGACTGTAAGGGGCACTGGGAATTTCGATATACTTTTTTACCTATCCGGCAACCGGTGCAAATTCACATCCATGTTCATATGCACCTCGCCGGCACATCCCTGTGCCAGCGTTGCCAGTATATCAAACGAAATTCCAAGTGCCCCTAACAGCCCTTATTATATATCTGTATTTCGATGAAAAGGCAAATAAGCATCAATATCCATAAGATTTACCATGTTTTTAATACCATCTGCAGTAGCTGCATTCCCCTTAAAGGCATCAGAATCATCACTACAGCCATCATACACCCAGGATAAAGCCATATGAGTAATTACATAAGCATAAGGACGAACATTCTCCTGCATCATGTTATACATACCCTTATCACTTTCATATCCCGGTCCACCATATCCATAGTAGGCTACTGCTGAAAGCAATGCATCATTGGATACCGAAGCGGTATATTGTCCATTGCTCGGATTTGCTTTACTTGGTTCCAGACAATAAACTACAGTTCCATCCGAAAGACTATACTGGTGTGTCTGATAGCCATTGTAATTAATCGTCTTTCCTACGGTTAAATCTACATTAAAATCATAGTTTCCAGAGGCATAAGTTTTAACTACCAATCCCTCATCGGCACTGTTAAGAGCAATCTGCTCCGCTTCATGCTCTTTGTTTTCTTCTTCCGCCTTGCGTACCAGTTCATCAAAGTTATCTGAAAGAATCGATTCTTCCTGCTCCGGTAAACTTTCCGCAAAAGCAGTCAGCGGACTGGCTGCCATACAGACACATAATGCTACAGCTATGGACGCTTTTAACTTCTGTTTTACGCTAAATTTCTTCATACTTTCCGTTTTCCTCCTTCCATTTGCTAAAAGAAAGCATATCCTTGTGAAAATACTTTTCACAAGATGTTACGGTATTCGTCAAAGTCCTGTACAAGTACAGACTTTTCCTCATTACACGCACAAAAAAAGAACCGATATCATTATCAGTTCCCAGTTACCTTTATATTTTGTTTTCTATCCTCCCTTCCGCTAAGCTATACGTACCGGATTCCGGTACAAATATCTATAAAAAAAGGACTCAAAGTAAAATCACCTTGAATCCTTCTCTTACCATCTTTATATAGAATCTATTCCATTAATTAATGGATATGCCGGAACCTACCGGTCCGATTTCTCCACATCCACTGCACTGTGCATAAGGTGCCACATCCTGCACCCATACCTGCTTGGTTTCTGCGTCATGGTGCTTTGTTCCGGTCTGCACTCTTTCTCCGGTGCTATAATATCCGCCTTTATCTTCTCCAGCAAGTATATGTGCTTCAATGTGGTCTCCAATTTGTTCCTCTGACCAACTGCTTATATCAGCATTACAAGTGCTGCAGCGTGTAATCTCACGCATTTCATATACTGGCTCGTCCCAGGCTTCTTTAACAACCTGTGTCTCATAATGACCGCTGCCCTCATGCAGCACCCACTTATGTTCATGCGCCGGAGCTGCATTATTGTTAGAAGCATTGGTGTTGCTATTGCTGCTTCCAGTTGTTCCACTGGAATTACTGGTAGTTGTTCCGGCTGATGCAGTGCTACCTGCACTTGCCTTATTGCCGGAATTGCTGTTGCTCTTATTTGATTTGCTTGTATTATTGTCAGATGGCTGTGCTGCAGTATTCTCTGCACTGGAAGTATTGCTCTCCAGTTTTCCAGTGGTCTCCTGCTCTGCAACTGCCTCTGTTTCCGGCTCTTCTGTCTCTGCCACCCCTTCGGTAGCTTCTGTATTTATAACAGATTCCTTATCAGCGGTAGTATCTTTTTTCCCGCCGCAGGCTGCCATACTTACTGTTACCATCAACATTGTTACAATCATCGCTAATCTTTTCTTCATAATGATTCCTCCCATCAGCTTTTCTTTTTTTGTCAATTATAATATAACAAACACTACAGCTTAACCATATTGTCGATTGCCTCTTCCACCGCAGCATTTAAACTTTTTCCATGCTCCATAGCATAGATTGCAATAGTTCTATGCAATTCCGGACTAATTCTTACATTAAAAGTCCCCTTATAAGGTTGCTCTGGCTCAATATTTCTCTCCTTACAATCCTCAAGATATTCATCCACTGCATTATGGAAATCCTGCTCTAATTCCTTTACGGATGCCCCTTCATAGGAAATCAGCGATTTAATACCGATTACTTTACCAAATAAACAATTATCTTCTTTCGAAAACTCTACTGTACCATTATAATTTTTGTATGATAGTAAGTCACTCATAATATGCCATCCTTTGATACCATTTCATCAAATGTAAAGTCTTTTAGTTTCTGCAAAAGTTTCTCTAATAATTTGTCCTTTCTGCTCATAAATTACTTCTCTTTTTATATTATACTCCCTGCTCACAGCAGATGCGACTAAAATTAGTTGCACTCACATATCTACCTTTTATACCTTACCATTAAAAACATTCTGTTCTGACATCATCCCAGCAAAACTCTGGATGTATTATTTTCTGATGTTCATCTATTTCACATATTCTTGAATAGATTTTATTCCCATACAGTTCTTTTATCTCTAATATCTCTTTCGACATTTCATATTGACCTACCTTAAATTGTGTACCATACAATTTCTGACAACAGTCTACCGCTATATTCAAATTTTGAAAACGCGAGGTTTCACGTACCTCGGCTATAAGTGTATTAATATTCTTTTCTAATGGATATTTGTTTTGCGTATCCGAAAGATATGCTGTTTCATTATTATATATCGGGCAATATAAATAACATTCATCCTCTTTCCGAATTAACGAAATATCGAAAAAATTTCGGTCCACATTTAATGTATAAGTATTTAATTCCAATAAAAAAGTTAAATACTTTCCAAAATCATTCAATCTTGTAATACTTTTTACATCATCCACAAATTTTTCTATTCTATTTTGCAAAGGCAATGCTTCCAATCTTTCTTCTACAAACTTTTTGTACTTCATCTCATATAAATTTTCTGTAGTAACCAATTGCTGTCCTAATTGCAAAAAATCAATGGATACACAACCATTAAAAGTATCTCCATTATAATTAATAATTTCTAACTGATATGACACATAATCCTTAATATTTGAATGTTTCAATATTTTTGATACTGCATATTCCACTGCACCCTCATACCCTAAGGAATCTGCTTTATACCATTTACCACCCATGCCAAACTCTAATCGTTTTCCTTTTAACGAATATCCAGTACCTGTGGATCCTACCATATTATTAAACACATACATAATTTTTACCTTTACTTCTCTTTTCCGCCATGGAAAGCCAGCACCAATAACACCACAATCAGCACGCTCTCCACCACGGTGCATATGACGCTTCCCGTCATGGATGCATCCATGAAATGAAACAGCTTTGTCTCGCTTCGAAGTACCGATACCAGATTCGTTACCATATGGGCTGCCATGGCTGCGCCAAGCCCTTCCTGTTCCATGATGACTGCCAGCAAGAGTCCTACCGCTGTGGCATATAGGAACTGCACCAGATTAAAATGCATGGCTCCAAATATTACTGCCGATAATACAACTGCCGCCTTCACTCCCAAAAACGCTTTCAAACGCTGGTAAACGATGCCACGGTAAAGAAGTTCCTCTAAGAACGGAATTATGATACAGGTTCCAAGGATTTCTAATGCCAGAGTACTGCCGTAAAAAGCAGCACTTACTTCCTGATAGCTCTGTGATGTTTCTTTTAAGCCGGTATATCCGATAAGATTATTTAACACTACGCCAAATAAGCCTGCGGCTGCTGCAAATAAAATGGTTCGTGGCAGATTTGCCATTTTCCCGCCATCTTCTTTCCGATAGAAAGCATAGATAAAGGGAAATGCTATCACCGTTGCAATAATCTGATAAATCATATAATTTTCATTGGTCATTGTATGCATGAGATTTAACACAAACATCACAACATTTGTTACTACAAAATAAATACCGATGGGATAAATCACTTCCCAGATGCGAAGTAGCTTATAATCTTTCAATATATTCTGCCGCCTCCTCAATACTGTCACAGATTGCGTTTGCTCCAGCCTCCTGCAACTCTTCTTTCGTTCCGAATCCATAAGTGATACCGATGCAGTCCATATGTGCTTCTTTGGCTCCTGACACATCAAATCTGGTATCTCCAATCAATACTGCTTCGGTGGTATCATAAATATGCATACGCTTTATCGTTTCCTGCAGCACCTCATATTTGCTGTCTATTCTGCCATCCATTGTGGCTCCCACCACTTCATCAAAATAGGAGAGGATGTGGAAATGCTCCAAAATACGCCGGCAGGATTCTTCCGGCTTGCTGGATGCCAGTCCGATACGATAGCCTTTTCGCTTGAGAGATTTCAAAGCATCCTCAACACCATCAAAAAGGCTGCATTCAAAGATACCGGTTGGATGATAGCGTTCCCGGTACTTGGCTACTGCCGCTACTGCGGTCTCTTCATCCATGCCATAATGTTCCATAAAAGTATTTTTAAGTGGCGGTCCGATAAAGAATTCAAGCTTATCTGCATCCGGTTCGTCAATACCATATGCCTTTAGGGCATACTGGGCACACTTTGTTATTCCTTCCTTGGAATTGGTAATGGTTCCATCCAAATCAAATAAAACAATGTCTTTTCTGCCCTTCAGTTCCTGTTTCATCTGAAGCACCGTCTTTTTTAACACCGGATGCCAGAGATATGGTGCGATTTCACACAGCGGTTCTA
Organism: Roseburia sp. AF25-13LB; assembly: GCF_003478915.1. NCBI lineage: Bacteria > Bacillati > Bacillota > Clostridia > Lachnospirales > Lachnospiraceae > Roseburia > Roseburia sp. AF25-13LB. The sequence goes on along the minus strand of NZ_QUFO01000005.1, from coordinate 203,068 downwards.
ACACAAACAGGCGGTTTGCCATATCAATATGCGGAATCGTAAGTTCCGGGGTAGATATCACTTCATCATCATAAAATAAAATATCAAGGTCTATCGTTCTTGAGCCCCAGCGCATCTTACGCTCCCGGTTGCCATGAGCTTCTATGGCATGAAGCTTCTCCAATAATTCTTCCGGTGTATACAGGGTTCGAAGTTCCAGACATCCATTGAAAAATGCGCCCTCCGCCACGCCGCCGTATGGTTCTGTCTCAAGAATATCGGATATACGACCTACCTTACAGTCTTCTAAGTTCCGCAGTTCTTCAACGGCATCTTCAATATATTTTCTCCGGTCGCCCATATTGGAACCAAAGGCAAGATATACCTTATGCCAGCCCCGTTCTATTTCCACTGCCACATCTGATAAAGGCAGTCCCACCGGTGCCCATGGTTTATGTATGGAAAATTTTAATTTCTGAATCAACGGAAAATGCAATAACACTGCCCGTGCTGTCTGCTCTGCTGCAGCTTCAATCAGCTTATAGGTATGTGTCGTCAGAAATTCTGTTACAAAATGGCTGACTTCTCCATAATTTACCGATTCTGTCAAATCATCCGAATATCCTGCTTTTCTGGTTGGTAAATAAAGTTCCATATTGATTAGAAACTTCTGTCCAAGCTTTGTCTCCTCCGGAAACACTCCATGATTTGCAAATAGTTCAAGATTTTCTATGATAATCTTATCCATGTAATCCTCCATCCCTGATTGCTTCTGCCATCTTAATTGCCTCTGCATTGGCACGCACATTGTGTACGCGGACAAATCCGCAATGTGCCCATACGGCATAAGCACTGGTTACTGCTGTGGCTGTATCACGTTCCTTTGCCGGAACATCCAGCGTCAGACCGATTACCGACTTCCGGGATGTGCCAAGCAGCACCGGATAGCCCAGTTCATTCAGTTCTCCCACGCATCGGATAGCTTCTAAATTATTCTCATAAGTCTTGCCAAATCCTACACCCGGGTCTGTCATGATGCCATCTTCACGAATCCCCGCTTCCTTTGCAAGACGTAATGTTTCCCGTAAATCATTTTTCATATCTTCCATAAAGTTCTTATAATCTGCTTCCTTGCGGTTGTGCATCAGACAGCATGCGGCATCATATTTTGCAATCACGCCAGCCATTTTATCATCTGCTTTCAGTCCCCAGATGTCATTTAAAAGATGTGCTCCTGCCGCAAGGTTAGCCTCTGCCACCTTACTTTTATAGGTATCTACGGAAACCGGCACATCAAAACGGCTTACAATTGCTTCTACCACCGGAACAGTACGCCCAATTTCTTCTTCATCAGAAATCTTTGTATAACCCGGTCTTGTGGATTCTCCACCCACATCGATGATATCTGCCCCCTGTGCCATCATTTCTTCTACATGCTTTAATGCAAGGTCTAACTGGTTATAACTTCCCCCATCCGAAAAAGAATCCGGTGTTACATTTAAGATTCCCATTACATAAGTATGATTTGCTGTGTCAAATGTCCGATTGCCTATTCTCATTTTTCTTCTCCTTTTATGCTGTCTGTAGAACCTGCTACCAACAGCTTCTTGCGGATGCCTGGCAGCTTAAAACCAGGTCTCCGGTTTATTTTTCTCTTCTTCACTCCACTTGCAGCTGTCTGCTGCTTCACAGGCAAAGCACATACGGGATGCCTTATCCGCCCATTTCATAAGCTGTGTAAATGCTGTCTGCCATAATTTCTCCCCGTGCAGCTCACTGCAGGTCTCCCTGCGGTGAGCCAGAATTGCCTGGCAGATGATAGCTCCTTTTTCCTTCGGATAGCCTATAGTCGCAAAAATCTCTCCTGCAAATTCGGCAGATGCCGCTGCATGAGAGATTCCCTGTTCATATTCTTTCATACGACCGATATCATGAAGCAGGGCATAAAGATATATCATCTCTTCATCCAAACCAAGCTGCTCCTTTAAATTGCGAATCTGTGCCAGCCGTGCCACATCCATAAAATGTTCCATATTATGTCTGCAATAGATTCTGTCCGCTTCCAGACGGGCAATTTTCTTTACGTTTTCCCGGTATTGCTCCTGATGCAAAAGTCTTACTACATATTCCATTTCATCACCATATCTAACGCACCATCTGGAAAAATTTATTTACCAGACGCTCATCCTCATTAAAGATTCCACGGGTCACATAAGTAACCGTCCTGCTGCCCGGCTTCTTAATACCACGCATCGTCATACACATATGCTCTGCTTCCATCATAACCATGACACCCTTCGGCTTTAACTGCTCCATCAGTGCATCTGCCACCTGTGCCGTAAGCTGCTCCTGAATCTGAAGCCGTCTTGCATAGATTTCCACGGTTCTTGCCAGCTTGCTGATGCCGACTACTTCTCCATTTGGAATATAAGCAACGTGGGCTTTTCCATAAAATGGAAGCATATGATGCTCACAGGTAGAATAAAAAGTAATATCCTTTTCTACTACCATCTCATTGTTGCTGGCATGAAATCTTTTCTTTAAAGGCTCTGCGGCATCCATGTCCATTCCGCCAAAGATTTCTTCATACATCCGTGCAATACGATCCGGAGTCTCAAGTAAGCCCTCCCGGTTCACATCTTCGCCAATGCCTTCTAATATCAGCCGTACTCCTGCTTCCACTTTCTCTTTATCTATCATTCTTCTGTCCTTCCCGATACTGTATGACAGCCTGCTTTGCCTCTGCAAGATATGACAAGGAGCCAAATATCAGCACCACATCTTCTCTCGAGCTCTCAGCAATTGCATGTCTTACCGCATCTTCAATCAAAGGTTCTGTTATTACTGTTTGATAGCCTGCTGCCTTCGCTTCCTCCGCCAGCTTCTCTGCCGGAAGTGCCCTGCCATTATGCGGCGTTACCGCATATACAGTTTCCGAATAAGGACGCATTATCTTTAAAATCTTCTCATGTGCCTTATCAGCAAGCACCCCTATTATATAGGTTATCTTACGATTTGTAAAACAGTTTTCCAGCGTTTTTGCAAGTTGCAGTGCTGCGCCCTCATTATGGGCACCATCCAGAATGCATAATGGTTCCTCTAAAACACGTTCAAAACGCCCATTCCAGCAGACCTTCTGAAAGCCATTTTGTATCACCGATAAGGTAAGCTGCGGAAATGTTTTCTCTTTCAATACTTCTATTACTTTAAGCGCACAGGCTGCATTGGCTGCCTGATAGGCTCCGGTCAGCGGAAGCTTTATCTTCCACTGTGAATTATCTTCTCTTACATAATCAAACTGCATTCCATTCATATCATACAAAAGATTTCTTATGGCATCCTTCCTCGGCTGGTACAGCTGTGCTTTAAGCCGCTCTGCCTCCTTGACAAGAACCTCTGTCACAGCATCTTCCTGCCAGGCAGATACCACCGGGCAGTTCTCTTTTATGATTCCAGCCTTTGCAGATGCAATCTCTGATAACGTATTTCCCAGGAACTGCATATGATCCATGCTGATAGAAGTAATGACACTGCAAATGGGATGGGTAATCAGATTGGTTGCATCCTCTCTTCCCCCCATGCCGGTTTCCAATAACACCACATCACAGGCTTCTTCTTTAAAATATAAAAACGCTGCTGCAGTCTCTACCTCAAAGGACGTCGGATGCGGAAGTCCTTTTTCTGTCAGTGTAAGACAGGCTGTCTTTACTTTTTCCATCAAGGCAGCGTATGCTTCTTCGGAAACTGCTTTTCCGTTTATCTGCCAGATTTCCCGATAGGAAAAGACTGCCGGCGAGCTGTATCTTCCCACTTTTAATCCTGCTTCTGAAAGCACCGCCTGAAGCATTGCACCCACAGAACCTTTTCCATTAGTTCCTGCAATATGAATGATGGTAAGTTCTTCCTGCACATCCCCCAGTTCTTTCATCAGTGCACGGATACTGTCCAGTCCTAATATACTGCCATATTTTTTTGTTTCTTCTACAAATGCAAGTGCCTGCTGATATGTCAATTTATTTCTTTACTCCTTTGGTTGCACGGTTTCCAATATGAAGCCGGTTCAATGCAATTTCTTTATCTTTTACCATGACCACCGGCGGTTCTTCCTCACCCAGTGCATAGATGTTGGTCAGTTCATCCCCTGCTGCAAGCTTCATTCCGCAGACTCCGATTGCCCCCTTCTTCTTCTCAGGAATCGTATCTGCTGCGATCCTAAGGAACATGTCCTTTGCCGACTGCATAACAATAGTCATATTTTCTTCTACCGGTGCTACGAATATAACTGCATCATCATCTGCAAGCTTCGTGGCAGCTGTGGTACGTTTTGCTACGTCAAATTCTTTTCCATCCACCTGTTTTAACATGGCTGTCTTCGTTCCAAATAAAAGCTTCTGCGTACACAGTGCTGCCAGATCTGTGATATAAATCAACTGCTCTTTAGAGCTGTCATAATTACTTACATTATCAATCGGCTGTCCCTTGTCACGGAATTTTCCAAACGGCAAATCGACTACCTTCAGCAGATGCATCTGTCCGGTATTGGTAAAGATGCAGATTTTTCCGGTATTCATACAATGAAGTACATAACGGTTCTCGCTGTCTGCTGCTTCTTTATTACGCTCATAAGCCGCCACATCAATGGTTTTCGCATAGCCAAAACGATCCATCAAGAAGACTACTTCCATCTCTTCCATCTTCTTTTCTTCATAAACGGCAGCTTCCACATTGTCGATATGGGTACGGCGTTTTCTGGAATAGTTTTTCTTAAGACCATCCAATTCCTTCATAATTACCTTCGCCATTGTACTGCGGTTGGTAAGAATATCTTCGTATTCTGCGATATTCTTTAATGTGGTATTATGCTCATCCATCAATGCTTCCACTTCCAGACCAATCAGCTTATAGAGGCGCATCTCTAAAATTGCTGTTGCCTGACGTTCTGTAAAGTTTAACTTCGAAGCTTTCTTTTCGGATTCTTTCGTTTTGAATTTAATATTTTCGGTCACACCGTTCATCAGACAGTTTTTCGCATCCTTGATATTACGGCTTCCTCTTAAGATTTCAATAATTAAATCAATGACATCGCAGGCACGGATTAAGCCTTCCTGAATCTCTTTCTTATCCAGTTCTTTTGCCAGTAATGTCTTATATTTTCTGGTAGCAAGCTCATACTGGAACTTTACATGGTGGCGGATAATCGGAACCAGTCCCAGAGTCTCCGGTCTTCCGTCTGCTACTGCCAGCATATTGACACCAAAAGTATCTTCTAATTTTGTCTTCTTATAAAGGAGATTGCAAAGATTCTGTGCATCTGCTCCTTTTCGAAGTTCGATAACAATGCGGATTCCCTCCTTGGATGACTGATTGGAAATATCCACAATATCATTTGTCTTCTTGGTCTCAACCAGACTGTAGACATCATTTAAGAATTTTCCAATATTGGCTCCAATCATGGTGTATGGAATTTCCGTAATAATCAGGCGCTCTTTTCCGCCTTTTACTGCTTCAATTTCTACTTTTCCACGAACCTTAATCTTACCGATTCCAGTCTCATAAATGGAAAGCAGTTCATCCTGGTTGGTCACAATTCCACCGGTCGGGAAATCCGGTCCCTTGATGTATTTCATCATTTCTTCTGTTGTAATATCCGGATTCTTCATATATGCTTTGACACCATCAATGACTTCGCCAAAATTATGCGGTGGAATGCTGGTTGCCATACCAACGGCAATACCCTCTGCTCCGTTTACCAAAAGGTTCGGCACCTTTACCGGAAGTACTTCCGGTTCTTTTTCTGTCTCGTCAAAGTTTGGCACAAAATCTACTACATCTTTATCCAGATCCGCAAGGTATGCTTCCTGGGTAATCTTCTGCAGGCGAGCCTCGGTATATCGCATCGCCGCCGCTCCATCTCCCTCGATGGAACCAAAGTTACCATGGCCATCTACCAGTGGCAGGCCTTTCTTAAATTCCTGAGCCATTACCACCAGTGCATCATAAATGGAGCTGTCACCGTGCGGATGATATTTACCCATGGTATCTCCCACGATACGGGCACATTTACGGTAAGGTTTATCATAACGGATGCCAAGTTCGTGCATATCATAAAGTGTTCTTCGCTGTACCGGCTTCAGACCATCTCTGACATCCGGCAATGCTCTTGCGATAATAACGCTCATGGCATAATCGATATAAGATTTCTGCATTACTTCCGAATACTCGGTGCGGATAATCTGTTCTTTCGTTTCCATAATCTATCCAATTCCTTCCTGATTTTCTGCTTCTATCATTTCCCATACATCCATAAAAATATGCTGTCAGCAATTCCTTACGGATTCATAGAAATTTATATGTCAAGTTCTGCATCCTTTGCATTATCATAGATGAATTTACGACGCGGCGGTACATCCGTTCCCATCAGCATCTCTGTTACATCCGATGCCATTCTGGCATCTTCGATTTCTACCTGTTTTAACATTCTTGTTTCCGGATTTAAGGTTGTCTCCCATAGCTGGTTTGCATCCATCTCTCCAAGACCTTTGTAACGCTGCAGGGTAAAAGAACCTTTATGTGTTTTACGATAACGTGCCAGTGCTGCATCATCATAAAGATATTCTTCTTCCCCTTTGCTTGGCATCGCCTTATATAATGGCGGCATCGCAATATAGACATGTCCTTCGTAAATCAGTTCCGGCATAAACCGGTAAAACAAAGTCAGAAGCAGCGTTGAAATATGTGCTCCATCCACATCTGCATCTGCCATGATAATTATCTTATCATAACGAAGCTTGCTGATATCAAAGTCATTTCCATATCCTTCGGAAAATCCGCAGCCAAATGCATAAATCATAGTTTTTATCTCTGCATTAGCCAATACTTTATCAATACTTGCTTTCTCTACATTTAATATCTTTCCACGAATCGGAAGAATTGCCTGGAACATTCGGTTTCTTGCAGTCTTTGCAGAACCACCCGCAGAATCTCCCTCTACGATGAAAATCTCGCATTTGGATGCATCACGGCTCTCACAGTTTGCCAGTTTGCCATTGGAATCAAAAGAAAATTTCTGCTTGGTCAGAAGATTCGTTTTGGCTTTCTCTTCTGTCTTACGAATCTTGGCAGCCTTCTCGGCACAGCTGATAATTGCCTTTAAAGTATCCAGGTTACGGTCAAAGTACATCTGAATTTCATCATTGGTTACTTTTCCGGTGGCTCTTGCCGCATCCTGGTTATCAAGCTTGGTTTTCGTCTGCCCCTCAAATCTTGGGTCCGGATGTTTCACAGAAATAACGGCAGTCATTCCATTTCTTACATCTGTTCCGGTAAAGTTTGCATCCTTTTCTTTTAAGATGCCAAGCTCTCTTGCATAGGAATTAATCACCTGGGTAAAGGTTGTCTTAAAACCGGTCAGATGGGTTCCGCCCTCTGCATTGTAAATATTATTACAGAAGCCCAGCACATTCTCATGGAATTCTGTTGTATACTGGAATGCCACTTCAACAGAAATGCCCTCAGATTCTCCTTTATAATAAATGACATCATGGAGACATTCATTATTCTGATTCATCTCTTTTACAAATCCAATGATTCCATCCGGCTCATGATATTCAATATGTTCTACTTCTTCCCCACGTCTATCTTCATAAATAATAGTTAAAGCAGGATTTAAATATGCAGTCTCATGGAGACGGCTCTTTACTTCATCCTCTTTAAATCTTGTCTTTTCAAAGATTTCCGGATCCGGCAGGAAATTAATCTTTGTTCCGGTCTTTTTCGTCTTTCCAATTGTCGGCAGCAGTCCGTTTACCAGCTCTACCGTTGGCACGCCACGCTCATAGCGGTCATGATGCACATAACCATCTCTGCTTATCTCTACATCCATATAAGTAGAAAGTGCATTTACAACAGAGGAACCTACTCCATGAAGACCACCGCTGGTCTTATATGCTGCATTATCAAATTTTCCGCCGGCATGCAGAGTAGAAAATACCACACGGGCTGCCGATACGCCCTTCTTATGCATTCCCACCGGAATTCCCCGTCCGTTATCTTCTACGGTACAGGAGCCATCTGCCTCTAATGTAACACGGATGGTATCACATACACCGGCAAGATGCTCATCTACCGAGTTATCCACGATTTCATATATTAAATGGTTCAATCCTTTTCTTGAGACACTTCCAATATACATTCCCGGTCTCTTTCGGACAGCTTCCAGTCCTTCCAGTACGGAAATACTGCTCGCATCATATGTTTCCTGTTTCGCCATTGTTCCAATCCTTTCTTTCTAAAGACTGCTTCAAAAGAAGCCCTGCGGCTAGTATAACACATGGAGATTTTTTTGGCAAACATGTGTTTTCTATTTTGTTTGATCAGGAAGGAAATGGGCTTCTCATATATTTTATTTGGCAAATTGGTCAAAAGCATATCTATTTGTTCCACTGTATGCAAATAAGATGTTCTAAATGTACCTGATTAAATATAGAAATATCACGCAACCGTCCTAAACGAGCCATCCGGGCTCTTTAGGACTCATTCTGACATCCATGTCAGAATGTTGCTGTATCATGGCAGGTACATTAAGAACTTCTAATTTGCTTCCAAAGTCACAAATAGATATGTTTTTGTACAATTTTGCCATATCCAAAATTTGATTTCTCCATTTGGCACCTGATCTTTCAAAAAAACAACTACCGGGCGAACCGGTAGTTGTCTGAAATCTCTTTTATAAAATTGTCCTGTCTTATTTAATTGAACAGATTCTTAAAGAAATCTGCAATAGAGGAAAACAGGTTGGAGAAAAAGCTTCCTATCTTATCAAAGATGCCGTCTGCACCAAGGTTTTCAATCTTGTCATAAATGGATTTCGCCTGATTTACAAGGCTGTCTACATCAAGATCCAGATTGCCAATCTTCTTTAACAGGTCTAATAACTGCTCTTTCTGCTCTTCTGTCAGTGCAACATCAAATTTATCTGCTGCTTCATCAATGGCATCACGGATACTTGCATCATCCGTAAGATTGTTTTCTGCCATCTGCTGTTTTAAGTATGCAACCAGTCCTTCTACGGATTCTGCATCTGCACCAGTGCTGCTCTCTAACTGTCCGGTTAAAACCAGCTCATTTAATGCAGTATCTACATTTTCCTGTGGAAGTTCTTTTCCGGTAATCTCCTGGTATGCCTTAAACACACCTACCAGAGCTGCTGTTCCGGAAATATTCTGTGGTCCTGCAACAATTATGTCCGCATCTTCAATTCCGGCTGTTACCAGTGCATTCTTATACATACCAACTGTACAGTATGAAATATTCTTGGTGGAAATATTGATTCCATTTCCTTTATCTTTCTTTACGATTACTACAGAAGACCAGGATTTACTTCCAATCTGTGAAGATGGAATATATGCATCCAGATACTGGTGTTCTTCGGAATTGTTTACTGTAACTACATCATAATTATCAAGCTGTGCAGGATCAATGCCCATCAGACTTAATACTGTATTCTTCTGCTCCTCAGACAGATCAGCACCCAGTGCCAGATATGGTTTATCGCTTTCTTTGATCACGACATTGTCATCTGCCTTATCTTCTGCCGCTGCCGGATTATCTGCAGCTGCTCCACTTTCCGGAGTGCCGGCTGCTGCTCCATTATCTGTATTGGCTGCTGCATCGGAACCGTTGTTCTCTCCGCCTGCTGCAGTACCATTTTCCGATGATGTCTCTGTAGACAGTGTTCCTGTCACTTCTGCTGCGGATGCCTGAAATGGCACTCCAAGAAACAGCATACATGCCAATCCCATTCCCATTATTTTTTTGATATGTTTTTTCATTTTTTCCTCCTTTTTCAGGCAAGGTGAACATTCATCCATGCCAGAATATCATGATATACAACATCACGGTCTGTCTCATTTAAGATTTCGTGACGGTCGTTGTCATATAATTTCCAGGTAATATCCTCTTTGCCGGCTGCATCAAATTTATTATATACCTTCTTTACGCCGCTGCCGCAGCCGCCCACCGGATCCATTGCTCCCGATACAAAGAATAACGGAAGACTCTTTGGAACTGCTTCAATATTTTCCTGCTGGTTGTCAAAAAGAACTGCCTCAAACAGTCCCATATAAGCATTTACCGTAAATACAAACGTGCATTTCGGGTCTGCATAATAGGTTTTTACTATTTCTTCATCCTTGGTCAGCCAGCTATTGGAAGCATCTTTTCCTGTCAGGTCAAACTGATGATAGTATTTATCATAAGATAATTTCTGCAATAATTTACTTCTGTGGTGCCAGCCCAGAAAAGCTGCCTGCAGCTTTGCAATAAACATGGCAAGCTTTGTGGTATTGTCCGGAATACAGCCGGTTCCCATAATTATAGCACCGGTAAGCCCCTCTCCATGTATCGCCAGATATTTCCGAAGCATATAAGAACCCATGCTGTGTCCTAACATAAAATAAGGCACACCCGGATGCTCTTTCCGTGTTATCTCCCTGAGTGTATGCATATCGGCAACCACCGTATCGCTGGGATGCTCTGCAAAATATCCCCATTCATCCTTAGATACAACGGATTCACCGTGTCCGATATGGTCATGTCCTACCACCAGAAAACCATTGTCATTTAAAAATTCTGCAAAAGCCCGGTAGCGCTCAATATATTCCACCATACCATGTGTTATCTGTAAAACTGCACGATACTTTCCATCTTCCGGAGTCCATCGTACTGCATGAACTGTGGTTCGTCCATCTGCGGAAGGGAAAGAAAATACTTCCTCTTTCGTCATATAATATACCCCCTGTATGTTATAAATCCCTTATATTTTACAATGATTCTGCGTTTTTTACAACCGAAGTGCCCTGCAAAAAACATAATACTCTATTAAATTTTTCTTAAGTCCCTAAAGTTTTACCTACAGAACACGCCTCTGAAAGTTTCTTGTGTATGCCGGACTACCGAAAACGCCGTATTATTGCCTGCACACTTTCTCTTCCACTGTAAGTGTCCACTGCCGGCTCATAAACAGCTGCAAACTGTATGCTGTTTTCTCTTCCATGCATAGCTGCATCCACTTCTTCACTGCCAAACTTTTCACTGAGAAATGTAAGTAATTTTTCCACTTCTCCAAAATAGACGCCTGCCACCGGATTCCCCCTTGAATCCAACAAATGAAGTTTTAACACATTCCGGTTTACGCCCACTATACCGGCTCTTGTAATCTTAATATTACGGTCTGCAAACACCGGTCTGGTATTGGACTTTCCGCAAGGCTCCAGCACCCTTAACTGCCGGATGGTATCTACCGTAAAATAGGACATCGGAAGCACCGCATCCAGCCTTACCACCTCTACCATATCTTCTTCGGAAAGTTCTGCCTTCTGGTTAAGCTGTTCCCGCAATTTATCAATATCTTCTTCCCGCATGGAAAGTCCTGCTGCCATAGGATGTCCGCCGTATTTTGTAAACAGCTCCGCCACTTCCGTCATTTTATCAAACATGGAATAGGCTTCGATGGAACGGCCGGAGCCTTTGACTCCTTCTTCCCCTTTGGTCAGTACAAATACCGGTCTCTGATAGGCTTCCCGGATTCGTCCGGCAATGATTCCGGCAAGGCTCTCATGGCATTCCGGCAGGTAAACCACTAATACTTTATCTTTTTCCCGTCCTTCCTTTTCAATCTGTTCCAACGCCTTCTGCGTCTCCTGCTGTGTCATATATTTCCGGCTTTCGTTAAGCTCCACCAGCTCGCCTGCCAGTGCAGAAGCCTTTACTTCATCCCGCTCAAGCAGCAGCTCCAGGGAACGTTTTGCTGTATCCAGCCTGCCGCTGGCATTGATGCATGGTCCCAATACAAAACCGATATGATACGCACTTAATGTCTTGTCGGAAAGCTTATTTTTCGCAATCAACGCTTTCATTCCGGAATTCTTCGTATGCTCTAACGCTTTTAACCCAAGCTTTACCAAAATGCGGTTCTCTCCGGTTAAATCCATGACATCCCCCACCGTTGCAAAGCCTGCATTTTCAATAAAAATATCCGCTTCTTCCACCGGAATATCCATTCTCTCATAAAGCACCTGCACCAGCTTCCATGCCACTACTGCTCCGCAGATTCCTTTGCATGGATACGGACAATCCGCCTGCTTGGGATTTACAATGGCATCCGCATTGCTCCATAGAAATTCCTTTCCCTGTTCTGTATTGCAATAAGGAATCTCATGATGGTCCGTTACTACAACCGTCATTCCTTTTTCCTTTGCAAAATTAATCTCGTTGATTGCAGCAATTCCATTGTCACAGGTAATCAAAAGTTCTTTTCCATCGGACAATGCCTGCTCGATTAAATGCTCATTGATTCCATAACCATCTTTCATCCGGTCCGGGATTGCAGCATCCACATTGCCGCCGCACCGGCGGATTCCCTCTAACAAAATATAGGTTGCATTGACACCATCAATATCATAATCACCAATGATACGCATGGCCTTTTTCCCTGCAATGCCCTCTGCAATAATTTCTGCAGCTTTATCCACATCCTTTAATAAATGAGGATTATGTAATGCCTCTTTTCCACCATACAAATATTCTGTAATTTCTTTTTCATCTATTATATCCCGGTTTCTTATAATCCGGGCAATCAGCGGGTCAATTCCATATTTCTTTGCCATTTCCATGAAATTGCCGCCTTTTCTGATTTCAATCCATTTCTCCATGAAGCTTTCTCTGCCTTATCTATTCATATTCCACATTTATGAGCACCAGTCCCTTTGCTGCTGCCATTGGTCCTGCCAGACTGCGGTTTCTGCCCTCTAATATTTCTTTCATCTCACGAACTTCCCGCTTTCCCGTTCCAACTTCTAACAGTGTTCCGGTAAGGATTCGCACCATGTTCTGTAAAAATCCATTTCCGGTAAAAGAAATGTCAAGTTCATCCTTTTTCTCTTCCAAGCGAATCTCATAAATCGTCCGTACTGCCGATTTTTTGAAATGACGGTTGCCGCAAAAAGAAGTAAAATCGTGGGTTCCAATCAGCACTTCCGCCGCTGCCTTCATTTTGTTAATATTCAGGTTTTCTGCCACCGGTGTTACATATTTTCTCCGGAATACATCCGGCTTCTCTCCTAAAAAAATGCGATAGCAATAAGTCTTTTTTACTGCGTTTAATCTGCTGTGAAACCGGAGTGGTACTTCGGATACCTCCAATACCACAATATCCTCCGGCAGATACTGGTTGCAGTACCTCTTTATCTCTTCCGGTTCATATGCACTCTGAAGTTTAAAATTTGCCACCTGTCCCATGGCATGCACGCCCGCATCCGTTCTTCCGGAGCCATGTATCTCTATTTCTTCTCCTGTCATTTTCTCCAATACCGACTGCAGCTTTCCCTGAATGGTCTGCTCCGTATTTCCCTGCACCTGCCATCCGCTGTATCTGCTGCCATCGTATTGCACTATCATTTTATAATTTGTCATGTTATTTCTCCATTCATTATGCAACAGTATAACACGTTTTTCTCCATTCCGGCATATACTTTATGGAATAAATATCATGAGGTTTCCATATGTCAAACCTTTCTTATATGCAAAAAACCACGGACATGGGGCAACTGCGGATTCATGTCACCACAGAGCGTGGCTTTTTCCCTATTAAAGATGCCTCCATCCGTCTTTCCTATACGGGAAATCCTACTGAAATCATTGAAGAACTATCAACTGACATTTCCGGTCAGACTGCAGCAGTTGAACTGCCGGCTCCCCCCTTAGAATATAGCATGGAACCTTCTGAATTCCAGCCTTACTCGGAATATACCATTCAGGTAAATGCGTCCGGCTACCGTCCCATCAACATTTCCGGAATCTCCGTTCTGCCGGATAAAACTTCCATCCAAAATGTCCGGATGGAAACTGCCACCGTGGAAAATCCCCCGGAACGAAATATTGTTATTACTGCCAACACTCTCTATGGGAATTTTCCGCCGAAAATCCCAGAGGATGAAATCAAGCCGATGAATGAAAGCGGCGAAATTGTCTTAAGCCGTGTTGTCATCCCGGAATATGTTATTGTCCATGACGGACCGCCAAGCGATTCTTCCGCCAACGACTACTATGTCCGCTACCGGGATTACATCAAAAATGTTGCCTCCAGCGAAATCTATGCTACCTGGCCGGATGCAGCTCTCCGTGCAAATATTTTAGCGATTATGTCCTTTACCCTGAACCGGGTGTATACGGAGTGGTACCGGAACAAAGGCTATGATTTTACCATTACTTCTTCCACCGCCTTTGACCACAAATTTGTCTACGGCAGAAACATCTTTTCCAACATTTCCAATATCGTCGATGAGATGTTTAACAGCTACCTTTCCCGTCCGAACGTCCGCCAGCCGATTCTGACACAGTACTGTGACGGGCAGCGGGTAAGCTGCCCGAACTGGATGACTCAGTGGGGGTCGAAATACTTAGCCGACCAGGGATATTCCACCATTGAGATTCTGCGCTACTATTACGGCAGCAGTATGTATATCAACACGGCGGATGAAATCAGTGGTGTACCTGCTTCCTGGCCGGGCAGCAACCTTGAGATTGGTTCTACCGGGGATAAGGTGCGGATGCTACAGGAGCAGCTGAACCGGATTGCACGTAACTATCCTGCGCTTCCGACTATTACCGTGGATGGCATTTATGGTCCTGCCACCAAAGCTGCCGTAGAAAAATTCCAGTCCATCTTTGGGCTTCCAGTTACCGGAATTGTGGATTTCCGTACCTGGTACCGTATTTCCGAAATTTATGTGGCAGTTTCCAGAATTGCAGAATTGTATCAATAAATTTCATAACTTAAACCTTTTCCGGAATTCTTTTTACCGCAAACCCATAGTAATTATAAAAATACAATGCTATACTAAATGCATATTACGAATTTACTGGAGGGAAAAATAATGCATACTTTTCAACCATATCCAATTGACCTTATGGAAATGAATCCGTTTACTAAAATCGGCAAAGAATGGATGTTAATCACCGCAGGTGATGAGAAAAAAGCAAATACAATGACTGCAAGCTGGGGCGGTGTTGGTGTCCTTTGGGGCAAAAATGTTGTCTACATCTTTGTAAGAGATACACGCTATACCAAAGAATTTATTGATAATGGTGAGACATTTTCACTGACCTTTTTAGATGAGTCCAATAAAGGAGCTTTAAAATATCTTGGAGCGGTTTCCGGACGTGATGAAAATAAAATTGAGAATGCACGAATGCATCTTGATTACTGCAAGGACACACCCTATATTGACGAAGGAAATCTGGTATTTATCTGCCGCAAATTATCTGCCACAAAGATGACTCCGGACCAGTTTATTGATTCTTCTATCGAAAGCAGCTGGTATGCCGATGGCAACCTTCACACCATGTATGTGGGTGAAATCTTAGAAATACTTGCCCGCTAAGCTACCCGCGTAACCATGGGAAACACGCTTTGCAGGTTTCCAGCAGTTATCGCGGTGCTCGCCAAATCTGCATGCAAGCATGCGATTTTTCTCGCTACTCGCGTAAAAAGCCCGGCAGTGGTTCTTTTCAGACTTATCTAAAAGGAACCACTACCGGGCATTTTTTTACCATCATTTTACTTATGAATAATATCATAATGTGCCTGTACGGCAGCATCGATTTTTCTCTGGTCTCCCGTTTCGATTGCTTCTGCAATTTCTACATGAAGCTTCCACATTTTTTCAAATTTCTCGGCATCTGCATTTTCCCAGCCTTTTTTGATACTTTCCTTATAAATTTCAGAAAATACCTGCATAATCGTAATCATGAAGCGGTTGCCGGAACCTAATATTAATTTCTGATGAAACTCCCGGTCAATCTCATAACTTCTCTGCTGGTCAGCATTCTGCATAGATTCTGCCAGTGCTTTTAACTCCGCAATATCCTGTTTACCCATGTTTTTAGCCGCGAGAAGACCTATTGTGTATTCTAAAAGGCAGCGTGCCTCTGCAAGCTCATCCTTATCTACCTGCTGCAATAGCAGCATCATATTAATTACTTCTGAAAGGCTTTTTTCCATGTTGCAGCAAATATAATTGCCGGAGCCCTGCTGGCTTTCAATCAATCCGATATTCTCCATACTCTTTAATGCTTCCCGGATAGATGGACGTGACATACCAAGTGTTTCTGCCATTTCACGTTCTGTTGGCAGCTTGCTTCCTACCTGAAACTCCCCGCTCCGTATTCCATCTTTTACGAATGCCATTACTCTCTTATACTCTCTGTCCTTCATCTGAATCTCCTTTCATCCCTTGCAAAATTATTGTATCATAAATACATCAATAAAAATTAGCAAATACAGTTGCTGCTGCTACTGTCAGAAGTCCTGCTACTGCAATGGCAAGGCTGCTCATTGCTCCTTCTACTTCTCCCATTTCCATGGCCCGGGCGGTTCCGATTGCATGGGCGGAAGTACCGAGTGCCAGTCCTTTTGCCACCGGCTCTTCTATATGAAATACACGGCATACCACTTCTGCAATCATATTTCCCAAGACTCCGGTAATGATAATTACTGCCACCGTAATCGTTACGATTCCTCCAAGTTCTTCAGATACTCCCATTCCAATTGCTGTGGTAATGGATTTTGGCAGAAGGGTTACATATTCCTCATGATTCAGATGAAATATCACCGCAAAAAGAAGCACACTTCCCACACTTGCAATGACACCGGATATAATTCCTGCTACAATGGCACTTTTATGTTTTTTTAACAATTCCAGCTGCTCATACAACGGAACAGCAAGACATACCGTTGCCGGGGTTAAAAGATAGCTTAAATACTTTGCTCCTTCATAATAACTGTCATAGTCAATCTTGCCTACACTTAATACAACCATAACAAAAATAATAGAAATCAAAAGTGGATTAAACAGCGCCAGCTTTAATTTACGCTTTAACAGTGCTCCGATTTCATATCCAATGAGACTGATTACTACACCAAAGAAAAGGGTATCTCCTGCAAAATTATTCATTTTCTTCTTTCTCCCTTCCCTTTCGTATCACATTCTGTGTCACTCTTCCGGTCACGACCATAACAATAATCGTCGTAAGTACTGTAATGACAATCACCGGCACAATAGTCGGACGCAGAACGCTCCAGGAGTCCAGAAGTCCTACTGCTGCCGGAATAAACATCACCGGCATAATTTCAATTAAGAATATCGCAGTGTCCTTCACCTGTTCTATCTTAACGATACCCGTTACCAGAGCAAGCAGCATTAACACCAGTCCGTAAATGCTTGCAGGAACCGGTAATGGCAGCACCATATGCAGAATTTCTCCAGCAAAAGAAATTGCCAAAATTAAAAAAAACTGTCTAAAATACTTCATTTCTAAATCCTCCGATTGGTATTACCAATCAAAGAGTATAATACAAAAGAAGTAAAAAGACAAGTTTTATTTAAGAATTTTTTCTAAGAATTAGAACCAGCGATTAACTCATCCAGAGTACCAAAATGGTAGCCCATCTCTTCCCACTTTGTAATGAGTTCATCCAGGATTTCACCATTGGTCTTTGAAGTATTGTGTAGCAGCACTATAGCTCCCGGATGAATACGTCCGGTGAGTTTTTCAAAGGCCTCCTCTTTTGCCGGCTGATTATCCGGATCCCAGTCCACATAGGCAAGACTCCAGAAAAAAGTATAATAACCTAATTCTTTTGCCATTTTCAGATTTGACTCACTGTATTTTCCCTGCGGCGGCCGGTAAAATTTTACCATCTCCTTGTCTGTAATCTCTTCATAAAGTAACTTGACATCTTCAACTTCCTTTTGAAATGACGATACATCTGCAATTTCTGACATATCCGGATGATGATAAGTATGGTTTCCTACGGTATGACCTTCTTCCACCATTTTCCTTACCAGATCCGGACTGGTCTCTAAGAAATGCCCTACTACAAAGAAGGTTGCCTTTACATCATGCTTTTTCAATGCTTCCAGTATCTTCTCCGTATTTCCATTCTCATAGCCGCAGTCAAAGGTCAGGTAAATCACCTTATCATCGCCATTACCAATAAAATATGTATTATATTTCCGCAATTCTTCCGGTGTGGCATTTCCGGTTGGCTGTGTCCCCGATTCACCAAATCCAAGTCCCCAGTTCTCTGTTGTAGATGCCACTGCATTTACTCCCAGTAAGCCGCCATTCTGCCAGCTTTTTACCAGCACTGCGCTCCCACGGCCTGCACAAAATACCAATGCCAGCATTACCGCCACTGCCAGTATCCTTTTCCATTTTTTCATAAAAAAAGCCTCATATACTCTTTCTAAAGTATATGAGACTTCTTTTATCTCATGCTTTTCTTTTTAATTCTTTCTGGCATTTACTCTACTGCCTTGAATGCTTCCTCTAAGTCTTCAATAATATCGTCAATATTTTCTGTTCCGATAGAAAGGCGGATGGTATTCGGTTTGATTCCCTGCTCTTCTAATTCTTCTGCACTAAGCTGGGAATGCGTGGTTGATGCTGGATGAATCACCAGAGATTTTACATCTGCAACATTTGCCAGTAAGGAGAAGATTTCCAGATTGTCGATGAAATCTTTTGCCTTTCTGTCATCACCTTTGATTTCAAAGGTAAAAATAGAACCTCCACCGTTCGGGAAGTATTTCTTATATAATTCCTGCTGCTTTGGATCTGTACTTACTGCAGGATGATTTACACGCTCCACCTGTGGATGGTTATTTAAGAACTCTACTACCTTCAATGCATTCTGTACATGACGTTCTACTCTTAAGGATAACGTCTCTAATCCCTGTAAGAAGATAAATGCATGGAACGGAGATAAAGTTGCTCCTGTATCACGAAGTAAAATTGCACGAATCTTGGTTACAAATGCTGCCGGTCCTACTGCCTTGGTAAAACTGATGCCATGATAACTTGGGTTTGGCTCAGTTAAGGATGCAAATTTTCCACTTGCCTCCCAGTCAAATTTTCCGCTGTCTACAATAACTCCACCAATTGTTGTTCCGTGTCCACCAATGAATTTTGTTGCAGAATGTACCACGATGTCTGCGCCATACTCAATCGGACGAACCAGATAAGGTGTTGCAAAAGTGTTATCTACGACTAATGGAATCTTGTGTGCATGTGCTACTTTTGCGATGGCTTCAATATCAGCTACGTCTGAGTTAGGATTTCCTAATGTCTCAATATATAAAGCTTTTGTATTGTCTTTGATTGCTGCTTCAAATGCTTCCGGCTCCGGCTCAACGAAGGTTGTTGTAATGCCGTACTGTGGAAGTGTATGCTCCAACAGGTTATAAGAACCACCATAGATATTCTTTGCAGCTACAATATGGTCACCATTCTGTGCAAGATTTTCAATCGTATAAGTAATTGCTGCTGCTCCAGATGCTACTGCCAACGCTGCAACTCCACCCTCTAATGCTGCAATTCTCTTCTCAAATACATCTTCTGTCGGATTCGTAAGTCTTCCATAAATATTTCCTGCATCTGCAAGACCAAATCTTGCTTCCGCATGGTCGCTGTTGCGGAATACATAGGATGATGTCTGATAAATAGGGACTGCTCTTGCATCTGTCACCGGATCCGGATTTTCCTGTCCTACATGTAACTGTAAAGTTTCAAATTTTAAATTACGTTCTGCTCTGCTTTTCTTTGTGCTCATCTTCTTTTTCTCCGTTCTGTTATTTATTTCTGTCACTCTGATGTTACATCAGATTTTTTCTATTCTACTGCAAATTACTCTATAAATAAAGCTGTTGAATAATATCTGTCTCCATTGTCCGGTAATAAAGCTACAATTGTTTTTCCTTTATTTTCAGGTCTCTTTGCCAGTTCAATTGCTGCATAAGCTGCTGCTCCGGAAGAAATTCCTACTAATACGCCCTCTTTGTGTGCAATTTCTTTTGCCACACGGAAAGCATCTTCGTTCTCTACCGGAAATACCTCATCATATACTTTGGTGTTTAATACATCCGGTACGAATCCTGCACCGATACCCTGAATCTTATGTGCTCCACTCTTACCTTCGGATAATACCGGTGAAGATGCCGGCTCTACTGCTACAACTTTAACATCTGCTTTCTGCTCTTTTAAGTATTCACCAGTTCCTGTTACGGTTCCACCTGTACCAACTCCTGCTACGAAGATGTCTACTGCTCCGTCCGTATCTTTCCAGATTTCCGGTCCTGTTGTCTCTTTGTGTACTTTTGGATTTGCAGGGTTTACAAACTGTCCCGGGATAAAGCTGTTTGGAATCTCTTTTGCAAGTTCATCCGCTTTTGCAATTGCACCTTTCATTCCTTTGCTTGCTTCTGTCAGAACAATTTCTGCGCCGTAAGCCTTTAAGATGTTTCTACGTTCAACACTCATGGATTCCGGCATAGTAAGAATGATACGGTATCCCTTGGCTGCTGCGAGTGCTGCAAGACCAATTCCTGTATTTCCGGATGTCGGCTCGATAATAACAGAACCTTCTTTTAACTGTCCTTTTGCTTCTGCATCTTCAATCATTGCTTTTGCAATACGGTCCTTTACGCTTCCTGCCGGATTGAAATATTCGAGTTTGAAAAGTAATTTTGCTTCTAAGTTATATGCCTTTTCTAAATTAACTGCCTCGATTAATGGTGTATTTCCAATCAGTCCTAATGTTCCTTTATAAATGTTTGCCATGATGATAATCTCCTTTTCCCTAAATTCATATATTTCCTATCTGTTTGATATGGATTAAATATAATATAAAACGATGTGTACCAATTGTCAAGACTTTTTTCAAATAAATTATTTAAAATATTTTGTTTCATTGGTACACACCGACCTCGTCCATTTAAATGACATAATCGCTGCTGATATCCTGCTGCCATTCCATCAAATCCTCTAACGTATACTTGTCTACTACACTCTTAATCGCATCGTTTAATTCTTTCCAGATACGAAGTGTTACACATTCTGACTGACGCTCACAGGTGTTCACATCATCCTCAAGACACGATACCGGTGCAAGGCTTCCTTCTACCTGACGCAATATCATCCCTATTGTATATTCCTTCGGTGTCTTTGATAAACGATATCCTCCCTGTGGGCCTCTGATGCTCTTAACAAACCCTGCCCGTACCAGTGTAGAAATAATCTGTTCCAAGTATTTCATGGAAATATCCTGACGTTCCGCAACATCTTTAAGACGTACCGGTTCAACTTCATCATTCATTGCTATATCAAGAAGAAGTCGGACAGCATAACGTCCCTTTGTTGAAATCTTCATACTGTACCTCCATTTCTATTTGTCTATGGGTACAGTATATTCCTTTTTTCCTACTATGTCAATATGGATATGTTGTTTTTAATATTCTTCCTCTTCTTCACCCTCAGAGATGTCGTTCTTCGGCTTCTTTAAGCCTTCAATGACAATGCCATTCTTCTCAGCATAATCCCAAAGTGCAGCATGAATACCTTCTTCTGCCAGAAGGGAACAATGCACTTTAACCGGTGGAAGTCCGTCTAATGCTTCCATTACTGCTTTATTGGTTACAAGTAATGCTTCCTGTACGGTCTTTCCCTTTACCAGTTCTGTTGCCATACTGCTGGTTGCAACTGCAGCACCACAGCCAAAGGTCTTAAACTTACAGTCCTGAATCACACCATTATCATCAATATCAAGATAGATTCGCATGATATCACCGCATTTTGCATTTCCTACTGTTCCTACTCCGCTGGCATTTTCAATCTCCCCTACATTTCTCGGATTCTGAAAATGATCCATAACTTTTTCACTATACATAATCGTTACTCCTTTTCTTCTCTATTACTGCTGGTTCTTTACAAAATCTTCGTATAACGGTGACATGCTGCGTAAATGTGCAACAATCTCTTTGATTGCGTCTACCGTGGTGTCAATCTGCTCTTTGGTGGTATCTGCGCCTAAAGTCAGGCGGAGTGAGCCATGTGCAATCTCATGTGGCAGTCCAATTGCCAGCAATACATGAGACGGGTCTAAGGAACCGGAAGTACATGCTGAACCGGAGGATGCACAAATCCCCTTCATATCTAACATAATCAGCATGGATTCTCCCTCCACAAAACGGAAGCATGCATTGACATTATTGGCAAGACGATGCTCTCTGTCTCCATTGATTTTCACATATGGGATTTCCTTTTCAAAACGGGAAATCATATAATCTCTCAATTCTCTTTCTCTTGCAGTACGCTCTTCCATGGAAGCAAATGCCAACTCTGCAGCTTTACCGAAGCCTACGATTCCCGGTACATTTTCCGTTCCGGCTCTTCTCTTTCTCTCTTGTGCACCACCATGTACAAAGGAGCGGATTTTTACACCTTTTCTGATATAGAGGAAACCGATTCCCTTTGGTCCGTTTAATTTATGGCCACTGCTGCTTAACATATCAATATTCATTTCATCTACCTGGATTGGCTCCTGACCAAATGCCTGTACTGCATCAGTATGGAATAAAACTCCATGTGCCTTGGCAATTGAACCAATCTCTGCAATCGGCTCGATGGTACCGATTTCATTGTTGGCAAACATAATAGAAATCAGAATGGTATCCGGACGGATTGCAGCTTCTACATCTGCCGGATTGATACGTCCATTCTCATCCACATCAAGATAAGTTACCTCAAAGCCCTGTCTTTCCAACCATTCACAGGTATGAAGAATTGCATGATGCTCAATCTTACTGGTGATGATATGTTTTCCTTTTTCTTTATAAGCTTCTGCTGTTGCTTTCAGTGCCCAGTTATCAGATTCACTTCCACCTGCCGTAAAATATATTTCTTCCGGTTTCGCACCGATTCCTGCTGCAATAATATCTCTGGCCCTTGTTACTGCCTTACGGCTTTCCTCACCTAATGCATAAATGGTAGATGCATTTCCATAATACCGGGTAAAATAAGGAAGCATTGCCTCCACTACCCGCTCGTCCGTTCTTGTTGTTGCCGCATTGTCCAGATAGATTAATTCCATCGGTTTTCCTCCTTTATCAATTTGCTTTATCAGCTATTTTCGTCCTATTTCCAAGTAATTCAGTCGGAACTAAGAATAACACCTTAGGAATAGTATGTCAATCTTCTGTCCTGATTTATTCCTTTTGTACTTTTATTTATCCAAGAGGGTTAAAAGGGGAAAGGGCAGCTTTCGCTGCCCTTTCCATCTATCCTCTTATTTCAGACGATATACATTATAAAAACTAAACTCTCCTGTTTGCAGTTTTTCTCTGCTTAGACTCTTTTACGTCTTCTGTAAAGTACAACTACCGCTGCTCCTGCAACGAATAACAATACTACCATGCAGGCAATCGGAGTATTATCTCCTGTCTTAACCTGCTTCTCTGCTGTTACAACAGGTGTTGCATTCGGAGTTGTAGATGCTGCTGGTTTCATATCTGTATTGCTAAGTACAATAACATACTCAGATGCATGTGAGAATTTGAAATCAACGGTTCCGTCTGCATTTACCTTTACAGCCTGAACATATTCTAATGCTCCGGTCTTTTCATTATAATAGTAAAGGTTTGCATATTTTCCACTGTTCTCTGCACCAACGTTGACACGAAGTGTAGCATCAAATCCAAATGCTCCGTCATGTGCCAGTGAAAGTTCAATGGTCTTGTTGTCTCCAGCTAATGCTTTAATCTTATCAGCCGGAATGCTGCTCTTACCTACGGTTACACCGAGGTCTATTGCATCTTTTAATTTACTTACAATGTTCTTTCCGTTTACAATCCAGCTTACGTTGTCGTTCAGCTTGAAGGTAATGGTAATATCTTTTCCAATCATGCCATTGAATACTTCTGCCGGAACTTTTGTGGTATCTGGCATTGTAACATTAATCTTTGCTGTATCTCCCACAGCATCAATGGTATCAATTACTTCCTGGAAATCTTTACCCGGAACAGTAATGTCAAGATTAATCTTTTTATCTGCTCTCAGCACTACAGTACCGCCATCCTTTGCTGCCGGAATGGTAACTGTTACTGTCTTATCAGAAGAAACAGTATATGTTTTACCATCATAAAGATTTACAACTGCATTTCCTACATTTGCATTAACCGGAACTTTTACTTCTTTTGCGGTATCCTTGATATTCATACCAACATATAAGGTTGTTCCTCCATAAGATCTTGAAACTACATCATAGCCTTCCTCATCAGAACTTGCCACAACCTTTCTGCTTCCTCTTGCAAATACATCTGTGTATGCATTACGGATGCTCAGCAGATTCTTATAATGCTGATAAGTTACATTGTCCTCTGTTGCCAGAGAGAAATCCATGTCATATCTATTAGTCTGGTATGGATAATTATTTAATCCGCTTAAACCAACTTCTTCACCATAATAGATAACCGGAATACCCTTTGCAGTAAGCTGTAAGGTAGCTGCAACTAACGCTGCTGATGTTGCCTCATCCTCGGTATATCCTTTTCCTTTCATTAAGGCAGCCTTAAATCCATCTTCATCATGACTGCTTAAAAACTGACCGGTCATGTATGCGTTATTAAGTGCTGTATTTCTGGAAGAAAGGAAGCTTTCTACAGAAGAAATATTACCACTGACAAAGCTTGTTGCCTGGTCATTAAAATCAAAATCAAGGTCTGCATCCATCTGACCTGTACCTAAGGTACTACCATTTGACGCATATCCTGCGCCATAATATTCTCCAATCATCTTGAAGGATGGATTTACTTCTGTTGTAGAATTTTTAAGTGCTGCCCATGTTGTACTGTCAACATGCTTTACTGTATCTACACGGAAATAGTCAACACCATAATCCTTCATCCATGATGTCTGCCATTCTACTAATTTTGCCCTGACATCTGCTTTTTCTGTTGCAAAATCCGGCAAGCCAGACTGCCATGATTTAATATCGCCTTCACTGACGCTCTTATCCCTAAGCATATCAGCAAATGTTGATTCTGTACCATATCCAGCATGGTTTACAACAATATCAACCATAATACGCATGCCACGTTTATGTGCTTCGCTAATCATAGTTTCAAATTCTTCTGTTGTACCAAGTGTCGGATTCAATTTTGTAAAATCACTTGCCCAGTATCCATGGTATGCTGCATTATAAGGAACATCTTCTGAACCTTCATCTGTTACAGCTACACCTTTCACATTCTCTACTATTGGTGTAATCCAGATTGTATTTACACCTAAATCCTGTAAGTAATCTAACTTAGCTGTTACACCTGCAAAATCTCCACCATGATACAGTCCCGGATTGTCTCCATATGTATCTGCACCACTTGCTGTATTATTAGATTCATTACCATCAAAGAAACGGTCTGTCACCATAAAGTAGACAACAGATTCATCCCAGTCGAAATCATTTTTGTTTTCCTTCACACGGTCTGTAATTTCAACATCCACTGTAGTACTGAATTTATTACCGTACTGGTCTGTTACAGTAATTGGTAATGTCTTAATTCCTAATGTTGTATCTGTTGTAGCAGAAATGGTAACTGCCTGCAATTCCGGTTCAATCGGCATTGCATTGCTTCCGCCAAGGGAAGAAACATCGATACTAGCACTAGCTACTTCTAATGTTTTCGTATCTGAACTATCCTGTTCAACCTTAAACTTAACAACATCATTTTCGTTGTAGTTAAAGGATTTATTCATAACTTCTGCTGTAACTGTTGCATTTAATTTATAGTATTCAAAATATGAGTAATCTGCATTATTGTACTTTTCGCTGTTTGAATTGAATGCATCTACAGCATAAGTTCCATTTGCTTTGTAACGATAATGTGTTTTGCCATCTGTTAAACCACTCTTTACATACTCAAAACGCTTTGTTGTATCATTGTATGTCATTGGATACTCTGTTCCGTTTACGTCAACAGCTACAGTCATATCCTTTAAGGTGCCATCTACAAATGCTGCATCATCACGATAGTAGTATGATACCTGTTGTTTTTCTGCATCTACTTCATAGCCAACATTATATGGCATAGCAATTTCCGGCTCACCGCCGGCTTTCATGCTGGCATATATAACCTTCTGGTCAGAAGGGAATGTAACTGAATGGTCTCCACCATCTTTAATCCACGGATCAACTGTTGAATCTAATGCGATACAAAAATCAACCTTTGTACAGGATGGTTTTGCTGGAATTGTTATTGTCCATTTATCTCCACCTACGTATGTAAAATCGGTTAATGCTGAAGCATATCCTGATGACCATGTATAGAACTGTGGTGTAATTCCTTTTTCTTTTAATCCTGGATTCTCATAATCCAATACAAGGTATCTCTTTTCCATTGGTACGATTACAGGCTTCTCATGAACCGGATCTGAACCATCCACATAATATAATACCTCATTCTCATCACCGCTTATTGTAAAAGAACGGTCTGCGGTATCAGAGCCGCCATCCCATCCCTGTGTTATGTCATAACGTGCCTTTAATCCTACTGTTTTTCCCACATTACTGCCGGCAACTGTAATGGTCTTTTTAAACCATGTCACATTATTTGCAGCATCATATTCTTTTTCATCAAAAACATATGATCCATTTAATCCGGCATTCCACATCCACATATCAACTTTTCCCATGTCTGTGTCTGTTGATAAATCCTCATTGTAATAATACATTGTAAATGTGTGGTCTGGAACCGGTGCCTCCCAGCTGTCCGGTGCTGTTTTATATACGGTTGTATCACCACCAGCTTTGGTTCCGGTAACCCAGAGTTCAGTACTTGTTGATGTTACAGAGACATCAATATTATCCGTCTGTGCCCCACTGTTATTATTAAAAATGCAGCTGAAATTCTGTTTTACATCCTGTGTATATACTACATCATACCATCCGGAATGGTCAGCATTTTCTGAAATCTGTCCGCCCGGCCATTCTTTTCCAACACCTGCTCCTGTTGCAGAGGCATCTGCTCCCCACATATGATTGTAAATAGTACTTCCCATTCCTGATGCAAGATAATGAATGGTTGTTACATATTTCCAATCAGCAGGTTTTGTCTCTGACAAAGAACCATCAAACCAGTACTCTGCTTCTGCCTTTCCTTTTGTAGAAAGTGTTACTCCGTCTAACTGGTTTCCATGTCCATCATCATTTAAAATGAGATCATAATCTGTGCTGTTATCTAATGTCAGATGCATTGTATACCAGCCTTCATGACCTTCTGCTGCAGTCATGGTTTTTCCCGGCCATTCACCTGCCGGCTTATTGGTCTCATGATATATATATGCAGCAACATCATTGCCTAATGTGCTCTTATAATTAATTGTCAGATCACATTCTGTTGGTACAGACTCTGGAATCAATGTTTCATTCTTTGAAGAATCCTTATACCACTGATATTTTCCCTTATCATCCAATAAACAATAAATGCTTGTATCAGAAGTAAAAGTCTTAATCTGCTCAATTGCAGCTCCTTCTGTCTTTATCTCCGGTGCAGCCTTCTCAGTAGAACCTGCATCAACAAACTGAAAACCTGTCCACTCACTGCTCTGTACATCTACATAATAGAGTCCAGAACTTTCCTCATATGCAAGCTTTGGTTTTTCCTGATCCCCCCATTGTGAAATGGCGGCATTTCCTGCGCCAGCGTTATCTACCGTAGCACCGGCAGCCCAGACATTGACAACCGGTGTATTCCATGTACTTGGTTTGTCCAGGTACAACCGGATTGTCGGGCTCGCAGCATATGCAGTGGTTGCACCACCGATTGCCGGAACCATGGTCACAATCATAGCAAGTGCAAGTACCATACTAAAGATACGGCTTACAATGCCATGTTTTCTGCGAAAGCGTTCTTTTAACTTTCTCATCTTTCCCTCTCCTTTTCTTCGTTTCATTTTATATTTTCCTGCGATTACGTTTTCCCTTTGAATACGTTTTCGCAGTTTTTCGATAATTAATTATATTCTAATTTTTTTACTTTCGCTATCCGCAAATAAACTAAAAAAGAAATTCTTTTTTGTGCATTTTAACTAATTTCTGTCTTGAAGTGCATTTTTACAATTCATTTTATACAATTTTCGCATGATGTTTTTTTCGAAAAAAGGACAGCACCGATTGGTACTGTCCCATATAATTTACATAATTGAATTTTCATAGTTCTACAAAACCTGGCAGCTAATTCTGGTAATCCATATGTGCAATGACCATCATGGCAATCTTAAAAGTCATGGCATCCTCGAATTTGCGGATATCAAGTCCAATCATCTTTTCCAGGCGTTCTAAACGGTATACCAGAGTATTCCGGTGGATGTATAGCTGCCTTGCTGTTTCTGAAATATTCAGGCTGTTCTCAAAAAATTTCTGGATTGTCACCATCGTTTCATCATC
Source organism: Roseburia sp. AF25-13LB (assembly GCF_003478915.1). Taxonomy (NCBI): domain Bacteria; kingdom Bacillati; phylum Bacillota; class Clostridia; order Lachnospirales; family Lachnospiraceae; genus Roseburia; species Roseburia sp. AF25-13LB. The sequence continues at coordinate 174,753 of NZ_QUFO01000005.1, read as the reverse complement.
TAAATCAATATTCCGCTCACCAAAAATCTCTTTGATAAACATTTCGCAAAGGCTCATCGGAAGCTGGTAAATCAGTCTGCCGATGCCAAGCTTTCCGTAGGAAATGGTTTCCTCTTCTACATTAAAGATTCTTCCTACTTCCAGTGCCATCTTGGCTTCCTGATAAGATTTGGCAATATCCTGCAGGGTATTTACCGTATTGCCATAACCCACGCGGACACGCACCATCGCTTCTGCATGCAGATTGTCTACAATTGTTTTCGCCAGATTCAGTGCTTCCTCTTCTGTTTTCAAATCTGTTGCATCCTTAATCAGGATAATGTTCTGCTCGTCTAACTCTGTCACAAAATCCCGGTTGCGGTCTGCAAAAAGATTCTTCACCATTTCTACAATAACAGAATCTTTTCTGCCATCTACTTCTATGACATAAACCAGACGCTTTGCCTGCTCAATATGCAACTTTTTTGCCTTATTATACATATCTACAACCAGCATATTGCCAAGAAGGATATTCTGCATAAAGTTGTTCTTATCCGACTGTTCCCGGTTGAAGGCAATCAGATTCCGAATCTGGCATACTGCAAGTCTTCCCACCATATATGCTTCATCATTAGTGGAGCGTGCCAGAAGAATATATTCCACTTCCTGTTCAGCAATTACTTTAAAGAAATGAAAGCCCGACAGCATCTGGCTTTCTGCCATGGATGCTGCAAAATTCACAACCTCTGCACACATATCTGTCTCAATCTGAAATGTTGCTGCAACCTGCTTCCCGTTTTCGTCATAAAGGGCAAGTCCGATTTTGGATATATCACTGATTTCTTCTAATGTTGTCTGTAGCTTATGATTTGAAAGCATTCTGCGCACTCCTTATTTATATATAATGTGAGAAAAGACTTTTACTGATGAACAAAGAATGTGCCTTGGCACATTCTCGTGCCTGCGGAGGTCGCTTGCGACATCTACCTTATACGCCGCAGTGCGCATCCTCGCGGAGCGTTTTTTACTTTACAGGAAAGCAATTTCCTGTAAAGTAAAAAACCCGGATGCATATAGCACCCGGGTTATTGCACTATATTCAGTTCGATTGTACCGAATTAGTTAGTAATTGTCAATTCAGTCTCTTTGTCGAATACATGAACCTTCTCAGGATCGATAGCAAGTTTGATATGGTCGCCTAAACGAGCCGGTGTTCTGGAATCAACCTTAGCTGTCATCTGAGCTCCTGCAGTTTCGAAGTATAATAATACTTCAGAACCAAGTAACTCATATCCGGTTACATCTGTCTCAATAATGCTGTCTTTAAAGGTTTCAATTGTAATCTGGGAATCATCGATATCTTCTGGTCTGACACCCATAACAACTGTCTTTCCGTTGTAGTTGCCTTCGATTAATTTCTTAGCTTTTGCTGGCGGTAATACAACAGTTGTATTGTCAAATGTAAGGGAAACTTTCTCTCCTTCAATATTACATTTAGCATCTACGAAGTTCATCTGTGGGGATCCGATGAATCCAGCTACAAATAAGTTATCTGGCTCATTGTATAATTTCTGTGGAGAATCAACCTGCATGATAACACCATCTTTTAATACAACGATTCTGGTTCCTAATGTCATAGCCTCTGTCTGGTCATGTGTTACATAGATGATTGTAGCACCTAATCTATGATGCAGAGCAGAAATCTCAGAACGCATCTGTACTCTTAATTTTGCATCCAGGTTGGATAACGGCTCGTCCATAAGGAATACCTTAGGATTACGAACGATTGCACGACCCATAGCAACACGCTGTCTCTGTCCACCGGAAAGAGCCTTTGGTTTACGGTCTAATAATTTCTCAAGGTCAAGGATCTTAGCTGCTTCTTCAACTTTCTTCTTGATTTCATCCTTCGGAACTTTTCTTAATTTTAATCCGAATGCCATATTGTCAAATACGGTCATATGTGGATACAGAGCGTAGTTCTGGAATACCATTGCGATATCTCTGTCTTTTGGTTCTACGTCGTTAACGAGTTTTCCGTCGATGTATAATTCTCCGGAAGAAATCTCCTCAAGACCTGCAATCATACGAAGTGTAGTAGATTTACCACATCCAGATGGTCCTACAAAGATGATGAATTCCTTATCTTCTACTTCAAGGTTGAAATCCTTAACAGCTTCAAAGCCGTTTGGATAAACTTTACAAATGTTTTTTAATGATAAACTTGCCATTGGTTTAACCTCCTAATGTTTTGTTCGTTTTTAACTGTCCTTATCATACAGGATATTGCGCACTTTGGCTATGCGAGGATTCCACAAAGATTTTTCTTTTTTTTGTATGTTCTGACTGATATTCTGTGCATTTTTTTATCTCTTCGTCAGAGTGACGAAAACCCATCTCTTTCTTGTACAATCCGACGAAAGAAATGGGTTTTCACTTTAGAAAATGTTTATCTTTTCTTTATAATTTAGAGTATCCGTAACCATTTACCATGGCCTCTAACTTCATGCCTTTTGCACAATACGGACAGTCATGCTGCTCATACGCCTGATAGCCCGGTACATCTTTCTCGGTAAAGAGACTTTCTACTCTGTGACCGTCTACTTCCTTAACAGTGGAGAAAATTGCTACTACATCTTCAATAATTCCACCGTAATACCGGATGCACTCTAAGCATCTTCTGATTGTCTCACCGGTTGTTGTTGTATCCAGCAAAAGCACGATATGTTTTCCGGTAATCATATTTTTGGTATTATCACGGAAAATCATCTGACCGCTGCTGTTCATCTCCGGAGAAATAACATAAATAGTCTCATGCAGATTGGTTGACATAAAATCTCCCTGTTCAAAACGCTCTGCTAAAAATCCGCCAATCATTTCTGTTCTGTCCATACATACAACGGTATCTACATAGGATGGATTACCGGTCTTCTGGTAAAGCACTTTTGCAGCTTCTTTTGCCTCTTTCACGCGGGCTTTCATACTGGTTACATCAATATAGTAATTGATGTGCGAATGACTGGTGGCAAAATGCCCCGGTATTGCATGTAATGCAAGATTGTTGTTTTCCTTTGAATAAAATTTGACCATACGTTCTTCCATTTGATTTACCCCCTGTTTGATAATTTACTGGATTCCGGTACTTCCGAAACCACCTCTGTCCTGGTTGCCCAGGCTTTCTACTTCTTCAAAATGAATCTGCGGCTGATTCTCTACAATACGGAACTGTGCGATACGGTCATTAACATGAATCACGGTATCACGCATTGCAATTGCAGGCAGTCTCCACATATCATTGTCTCCGCAGTAGGAACCGTCTACAATTCCGCAGCTGTTTGCCTGAATAATTCCGAAATTCTTATAAGTAGAACTTCTTGGCATAATGTGTGCTTCATATCCCTTTGGCAGCTCCATTGCCACACCAAGAGGAATCAGTTTAAATTCTCCTGCTTTCATTTCGACTTCTTCGGATGCACGAAGATCAATCCAGTCGGATTTGCCATCGATATATGTAAGCTTTTCGATTTTATCTGTAAAATATTTGATACGAATCTTTTCCATTCTGCTAAAAACTCCTTTTCTCCTACTGCCATTCCAGGTCGTCATGCTCTACTTTTTTATCTCTGAGCATCAGTTCTTTTACTGCTTCTTTCGCAGGTTTATCTTCAAACAATACTTCATTGACCTGTTCAATAATCGGCATATCTACATGATATTTCTTTGCTAAAGCAATTGCTGCTTTGGCAGAATAGACACCCTCAACTACCATCTTTACTTCATCCATTGCCTGCTGCATGGTATATCCCTGTCCCATCAGATATCCGGCACGACGGTTTCTGCTGTGCTTGCTGGCACAGGTTACGATTAAATCACCCATTCCGGTCAGTCCGCTTAAGGTCTCATATTTTGCTCCCATGGCAAGAGCAAGTCTTCCCATCTCGGAAATTCCACGGGTTATGAGTGCTGCCTTGGTATTATCTCCATAACCAAGTCCGTCTGCCATACCTGCTGCCAGCGCAATGACATTCTTTAAGGATGCTCCGATTTCCATACCCAGTACATCCGGGCTGGTATAGACGCGTAATACTTCACTCATAAAGGTATTCTGGACCAGCTCTGCTGTGGCGCGCTTCTTTGCTCCTGCTACCAGGCTGGTCGGGATTTCTTTTCCTACTTCTTCCGCATGGCTTGGTCCACACAAAACCGCCACCTCACATTGTGGAATCTCTTCCATAATGATTTCAGATAAAGTCATTAACGTATTCTCTTCAATTCCCTTTGCCACGCTGACAATAAGCTGTCCCTCTGCTACGAACGGGCTCATTGCTTTTGCTGTGCTTCTGGTAAATGGAGAAGGCACCGCTAAGACGAGCATGTCTTTTCCCTCAATTGCTTCTTTTAAATCTGTTGTAAACATAATATCATCCGGTAAAATAACGCCCGGAAGTTTTTCTGCCTGCTCATGCTTTTCCTTTAACATTTCAATTTCCGGTGCAAGTGCAGACCAGATTGTAATCTTATGACCGTTTTTATGTAATACCACCGATAAAGCAGTTCCCCAGCTTCCGGCTCCAATGATACTGATATCAGACATTTGTTTTTTCCTTTCCTATGCTTCCTGTTTCTTTGAATGGAAACTGAATTTGTTCTCGGTTCCCTTAAGAAGTCTTCCGATGTTGGCATGATGTAAAATGATTGCCAGTCCCGCCACAAAACCGAATACAATATATACCTCCGTCAGATACTGCTCCGGTACGGAAAGCAGTCCCATCTGTCCGAATACGATAATCTGTATTTCAAGACTGATTACACCAAGTATGGAACCCAGGGAAACATACCGTGTGATTGCTACCACGAGAATAAAAATTCCAAGGCTTATTGGCACTGCCAGCGGACAGAAGCCAATCAGAAGACCACCGGTACAGGCAATTCCCTTTCCGCCTTTAAATTTCATATAAGCCGGAAAATCATGGCCTAAGATGCAGCCCACACCAGCATAAAGCTCTAAGACCTTCACACTGTCCGGATAACGGTTCCGGAAAATGAGCCATACAATGACCATTGCCATAAATACCTTGCACACATCACCAATCAAGGTAAGAATGCCTGCCTTCACGCCGAGGTTACGCATGGTGTTGGTAGTTCCTACATTTCCACTGCCCACCTTACGTAAATCCACATTTTCTTTCTTTCCATATAAGAAGCCGGATAAAAACATACCGCATAAATATCCGATTCCTACTGATATTACACGTCCGAATAACATTTTATTAATCTTCCTTTCTTTCCCTTATAATGAATTTCAGGGAAGTACCCTTAAAGCCAAATGCTTCCCGAATCTTATTTTCCAGATATCTTGTATAGGAAAAATGCATCAGGTTCTTGTCATTTACAAAGATAACAAAAGTTGGCGGTTTTACCGCTGCCTGTGTAATATAATATAATTTTAAGCGTTTTCCCTTATCCGTTGGTGGCTGCTGCATGGCAACTGCCTCTGCCATAATCTCATTTAATACACCGGTTGCCACACGCATGCTGTTATTTTCAAGCACTACATCAATGGTCTCAAAAATCCTGCCGGTACGCTGTCCGGTCTTGGCTGAAATAAATAAAATCTCTGCATATGGCATGAAGCTTAAAATCTGACGGATTTTCTCTGTATGCTTGTAAATGGTCTTATCATCCTTTTCAATGGCATCCCATTTATTCACTGCAATGATAATTCCTTTGCCTCTTTCATGGGCAATTCCGGCAATCTTGGCATCCTGCTCCGTTACGCCTTCTGTAGCATCAATTACAATAATGACCACATCTGCACGTTCCACTGCTGTTACTGCCCGGATGATACTGTAACGCTCTAATTCTTCTTTAATCTTATTCTTTCTCCGGAGTCCTGCCGTATCAATAAATACATATTCTCTGCCATTATATTTTATATCGGTATCAATGGCATCTCTTGTAGTTCCGGCAATATCAGAAACAATCACACGGTTTTCACCCGTCAGCTTGTTAATCAGTGATGACTTACCTACGTTCGGCTTACCTACAATGGCAATGCGCGGTCTGTCATCTTCTGCTTCTTCTAACATTTCCTGGGTAAAATGCTTTGCCACTTCATCTAACAAATCACCGATTCCAAGTCTGGATGCTGCAGATACCGGAACCGGGTCACCAATTCCAAGATTATAAAATTCATAAACATCCGGCATATATTTCTTAAAATCATCTACTTTATTTACTGCAAGAATAACCGGTTTCCTGGAACGGCGCAGCATATCCGCTACTTTCTGGTCTGCATCTACAAGCCCCTGTCTTACATCCGTAATAAAAATAATGACATCTGCGGTATCAATGGCTATCTGTGCCTGCTCCCGCATCTGGGATAAAATAATATCTCCGCTGTCCGGCTCAATACCGCCGGTATCAATTAAGGTAAAGTTATAGTCAAGCCAGGATACTTCGGCATATATACGGTCACGGGTTACCCCCGGTGTATCCTGTACGATAGAAATTCTTTCACCTGCCAACACGTTAAAAAGTGTTGATTTTCCTACGTTTGGTCTGCCTACAATAGCTACTACTGGTTTACTCATTCTGTCTCCTTCCAAGGACTGCATTCAGCAAATCCTGCCCGCTTGATTTTACAATATCTGCCTGTACTTGTAAAGTTCTTTTCAGCTCCGTCAATGTGATGTCATCTAAGAAAACATCCTCTCCCATACGCAATACATTGCATGGCAGCAGTATCTCATCTCCCAAATCTTCGTCCTTAAGCTGTGCGATAATATCCTGTCCGGTCAGAAGTCCTGCAACGGTAATCCGTTCTCCGAAGAAATCGTTTCGGATCACGCGGACCCGTATCTTTACATTTGGAAACTTCTCCTTCATTTCTCCTGTCAGTTCCTCCAAAATCGGTCCTGCCAGCTTTCCGGTTACCAGCGTAACTGTCCTTTTCAGATTGGCATCACCTTTTTCTGCTGCAAGTGCCTCCCGGAATTCATCCCGCAGCAGTGTAATCATTCCCACACCATTTTCCAGCTGGATATACCCATCATAGTTTTCTGCAGACGGAAGAGGCTGCTCTGCCAGAAGATACCACTCGTCTCCTCCATGCACAAAGTGTGTACCGAAATGCTCCATGCAATAATCCTGCCAGCGGTGAATCTGCTCTAAGACTTTTCCTGCATCCTCTTTTTCAAAAGCTTCCAAAGGATATAAGCCCTCCCGGTATTTTGTCAGGCCGACCGGTACAATAGAAAGGCTCTGCATATTTGGAATGTATTCTGTCAGATCACGGATGGTCCGCTCTAACTCTTCGCCATCATTGACGCCCTTGCAGAGTACAACCTGTCCATTCATTTCAATTCCGGCATCTGATAAGCGTTTGATTTTCTTTAAGGCTTCTCCAGCGAAACGGTTGTGCAACATGGTACAGCGAAGCTTCGGATTCGTGGTATGCACCGACACATTAATCGGTCCAAGATTGTAGTATATGATACGTTCAATATCCTTATCCTTCATATTGGTCAGCGTTACATAATTCCCCTGTAAGAAGGAAAGTCTGGAGTCATCGTCTTTAAAATAAAGTGTCTCACGCATGCCCGGCGGCATCTGGTCAATAAAACAGAACATACACTTATTGGAACAGGATTTGTAATCGTCCATCAGCCCATTTTCAAATTCGATTCCAAGGTCTTCATCATAATCTTTTTCAATTTCCAGTTCCCACTCTTCGCCATTATTCTTTCTTACTACCACCAGAAGATACTCGTCCTCTGTCAGGAACTGGTAGTCAAATACATCTTCTATTTCTTTGCCATTAATGGAAATCAGTTCGTCTCCCGGCTCAAGCTCAAGCTCCATGGCAATACTGTCCGGTTTTACTCCACTGATGACATGTTTCTTTGTATGCATAAATTATTTTCTCAATCTTTCTATATTATAATACCTCTCTAGTTTACAATAAAAAGGGCAGAATAACAACAGTTATTCCACCCTTCCACTTATTCCTGCTCCATGCTCATGCTTCTGTCTTCCATTTCCTGTAATGTCATCAGTTCATCCTCTGACTCAATGATATGTAACTCCAGCAGTTTGTTAATCGTGTATACACAACGATCATTCAAATTCAAATTGAAATAATAATCTTTACTGTTTTCCATTCCCCACATCCGTTGTTCTCTCCTGGTAAGCCGGATTCCCTGACTGTTATAGACATGCAGATACAGTCCATTGATATACGTATGTTTATAGTAGTTATCATTTACTGTATTCAGATAAATATGTCCTGCCCGGATGTCCTTAAGATAAGCATCATATATTTCCTGTGCCCGCTCATCATTTATATTAATGCTGTCATATTCCAAATTCTGGTCATAGGTATCAAACTCCATTGAAATAATATGATTATTCGGATCATCATAATTCACCATCAGATTCCCCTTGAGATAATTCTCTGGATCCATAGACATAGCATAAATTCTTGAAACAACCGAATCTGCATTTTCATAATAATTTTTAGCAGCCGGTACATCATAGCTTCTTACCATAACGCTTCCGTCCGCAAGCTGATAATCAATCTCCACCCACTGCAATGCCTTATCTAAATCAGACGAGCCCTGATATGCCTGAAATTCCTTCTTTGAATCAATAATCTGCTGATGAATACTCATAATTTCATCAATTCCGCTTTCTGAATTTTCTTCTATATCAAAATAGCAGTTAATATTTGCTGCGACAATTTCCTTCTTATCCGGGATTTTATTTTCCAGTCCGAAAGCATTCCATTTGATGCAAAAAAGAAATACGACTGAAATTCCTAACATGACGCCGCATTCTAATAATCTCTTTTTGGTCACTACACGCAGCTTCTTCGTCAAAATCATTTCCGCAATGAAAAATGCCAGAAAACCTGCAATCAATGTTGTAAATAAAACCATCAGGAAATTGCCCAGTGATGTATGTACCAGCACGCCAAACAGTCCGCTCAGCAGAATTGCAGTAAGAAAAGCCACACAAAAAGCCATTCCCCAGCGGAACACCGGGCGGGTTGCCGGAATTGTAAGCACATCTCCCGTGGTTTCCAGTTTACGTTTCTGATAAAGCATGCAGGATATTACTATCAGCACCACTCCCACCAGCACATAGATCCCTACAACCGAAAGGCCAAACATATGGTATTCTATCCTGTCCTCTAAATAGTCATACTCTACTCCCACCTTATTTGAAAGATATATCACCGGTGATAAAATACTATTCATACGGTCAGCATAAGAATTCGCCATACCATAGCCAATTGTACTAATCATACATGTAATCACATAGCGGCATCCTATATATAATACGTTCAGAATAATCGTAAATACCGGCATTGCCAATAACTGACCGGTAAACATGCCAACGAAAATTGCCATACTGTAGAAGAAAAAGCCCTCTCCCGTCAGCATCAGTGCCCACGCCAGCAGATACTGCAGACTTGTAATTCCCTGCATAATGCAGCATACTGTTCCAATAATAAACGCCAATAGTACAGGAACCACAATCATGCAGAATCCTGACAGGAAATTACTGATAAAAAGTTCTGTTCTTTTCAATGGCAGTGAATGAAACAGATGTGAGCTTCTGTTATTATAAAGATAATAAAATACTGCCATTGCTACAATAATTCCAATTGCCAGACTAAGGAGTGCAATAAGCGCACCGCTTCCATCCGAAAACAGAATCTGCATAAAATTATTCATTTTTATTTCTTTAATTTCCTGTGCTGAATAACCTTCATAAGAAATCCCGGAATTCACTAACAGCCGCAGAGGAACCATACATAGCAGCAATATCGTATAAATCAACCAGACAGGCCAGAAATGCGTAATATTTTTCCAAAATACCGTCTTATTAAAGTAAGATGTCTTTGACCGCATAATCCGCACCTCCTAATTCGTAAATAAAAATTTCTTCCAATGTCAGAGGCAGCACATCAATCAGCATCGGCGAAGTCTGTTCTAACCGCAGCTTTGCCTCTTTGGGATTGCCTTTTACAATCATGGTATATACCCTTCCTGTACTGGACATATGTAACACTTCAAAATCAGCCGGAAGCTTCGGCATTCTTTCCTGATATGCCACCTGAATCTTACAGACACTTCCCTGCAGTTCGCTTAAGGAACGTTCCAGCATTACTTTTCCATGATGCATAATGCCCACATGGTCACAGACATCCTCCAGCTCTCTTAAGTTATGGGAAGATACTAACACCGTAGTTCCATGTTCTGCCACATCAGACATGATAATGCTCCAGATCTGCCTTCTCATTACCGGGTCTAGTCCATCTACCGGCTCATCTAAAATCATAAGCTCCGGTCTGCAGCTGATTGCCAGCCAGAAAGCCGCCTGCTTCTGCATGCCTTTCGACATTCTCCGGATAGACATCTTCGGATCAATATTCGAAAACGCATCCCGGATCCGGAAAAACAAATCTTCATCAAAAGTTTTATAGATTCCCTTATAAAAGCGTTTCATTTCCATGACATCTGCCTGCTGGAAATAGAAAAGATCATCCGGAATATATGCAAATCTGGCCTTTGCCTGAGGATTCTCATACACCGGCATCCCGGCTATTTCTATTTCGCCGGCATCCGGCTTATAGATTCCGGTAATATGTCTTATTATCGTAGATTTCCCGGCTCCGTTTGGTCCTACCAGTCCATAAATTGCTCCATCCTTTACATGCAGGTTTACACCGTCTAACGCCCGGAAATCTCCAAATGTCTTCACTACATTATTTACCCGTATCATGAATATATTCTCCTCCTTCCAGTTCCGTTATCCGATGTTTTAACTGCTCCGGCTCTACTGCCAGATACAGTAATTCTGATACGATTTCATCAAAATGTCCTTTTAATTCCACAGTTCTTGCATCCTTTACATGCTTCTGGGCAGCCACAAATGTGCCTTTCCCGGAAATGGTATAGACATATCCTTCTTTCTCCAGATCCCGGTATGCCCGCTGGATGGTATTCGGATTAATTGCCAGTGTTGCTGCCAGTTCACGCACAGATGGCAGTTTTTCATCCGCTGTCAATGCATTGGAAATCACAAGATGACGCATTCCATCTTTAATCTGTTCGTAAATAGGCTTTGCATCCCTGTAATTAAGCTGTATCACTTCGCTTCCTCCTTTTGGAATATCGTAGGTGTATTATCCGTATTACTTCAATTGATACGCACACTATAACATCCCAGCAGATGAGACACAAGAAAAATATCTGTATGATTTTATTAATAATTCCTTAATGCTGCTCGCGGAGCGTTTTTTACTTTACAGAAAAGCAATTTCCTGTAAAGCAAAAAAACGAAACCAGTTTGCACTGATTCCGTCTTTTTACACGATTCTATCTTCCTTTCATCAGGAAATATTATTCACATTTTTCAATTGCTGCAATTACTTCATTTAACTTCTGTAATTCATCTTTGATTTCGCGGTTGTTATTACCAAAGTCTGTTGCCAGTGCAGATACATTGGTTGCAACAATTGCGAATCCTTTTCCAGCCTCTCCTGCACGAGCAGCCTCAATAGAAGCGTTTAATGCAAGAATCTTCTGGTTCTTTTCAATCTTGTCCAGCTGTTTGGTAATATCATTAATCTTCTGGATGTATTCTGAGGTCTTCTGTACATTCTCATGAATATCAGAATTCTTCTTCTCTTCATCCATTCTCTTCTCTTCAGATGCTGCAAGCTGTGTCAGAACGATAGTCAGAGCTGCTATCTTAGATTTAGCTTCGTTTTCATCCTCTGCGTCTTCCTTCTTCGCATAAGAAAGATATCCAGCAATTTCAATTCCGGCTTTGATCACATCTCTGTATTCAGATGCTTCACCTTCCCCGATTGCTACACTTCCATCAGAATCCAGAAGTAATGGTTTTACTCCTGTTACGTTTTCCCATTGTGCAAAAAGTACCTCTATATCTTCTGCATTAAATATCTCATTCAACTGCATATTTCTGCCCTCCTAAATTATTTATCCTAATTATATCACATGTTTGCTTTGTGAACAAAAAAATTTTTCATTTTTTGACATTTTTCTATTTAATGCACAAAAATGCCCCAAGATTTCCTCTTCTTCCATGGCTTGCTCTATGCGAAAATAACAGTTCACTGTTACAGCAGGTACACACATTCGGTAAGATTAGTTTTTCCGGCAGGATTCCCGCATCTAAAAGCACTCTTTCATTGGCTTTCCAGAGATTTAACTGATACTTTCCATTTTCTTTCCGGTACATAATTTCACTGCCATGACCGGAAAACTCCTGCTCAAATTCCAGTGCCACATCTTCACTTACTTCATAACAGTCCTGGCAGATAGATGGGCCTATCGCACACCATACATCCTCCGGTACTGTTCCATATGCTTCTGCCATTGCTTTCAGCGTGGCTCTTCCCATTCTGTTAACCGTGCCCCTCCAGCCGGAATGGCTCAGTCCGATTGCCCTATGCTTTGTATCCACAAAGTAAAGCGGCACACAGTCTGCATAAAAGGTTGCAAGCATCAGCCCCGGCACATCGGTAATCAATCCATCCACATCATGATACGGCCGTTCCTTTGTCAGTCCGCTTCCTGCATCCTCTGCTGTTACTTTTCTTACATTGGTGGTATGGGTCTGGTCAGAGCAGACAACCTGCCCTGCTGGAACTTCCATTGCCTCAGCTACCCTGCGGAAATTTTCCTTTACTGCCTCTATGTCATCTCCACGGTTAAAGCTTAAATCCAGCGAAGAAAATTCATTCTTACTTACTCCACCCATTCTTGTGGTAAAGCAGTGTTTTACCATATCAAGTGCCTGCAACTGTGGATACTGCAGTAACACTAATTCTTTTTTCCCCGCATGGGAAAATACGGACGGTATCATGGTTCGTCCATCCTCTTTTATCTGAAATTCTGTCATTTTTCTTTTCCTGTTCTTATTTTTCCAGTTCCAACTCCATGCTGTAACGGATTCCATGCTGTAACTGGTTCAATTCTCCAGCATTCTTTTTCCTGTATCAAGTCTCATCTGTCACTAATAAGGCTCTATATAGGGGAAAGCATCCTTCAGCCACTGTATGTCCTCTCCTAATATTGCAATCACATCAAACCTGCAGGGCAGTCCCATCATATGTTTACACATCAGGTAATAATCTGCCACTCTTGATATTTTCCTTTGTTTGCGGTAATCTACCGCTTCCTGTGGAAGTCCCTTTCCGGTATCACTGCGGTATTTTACTTCTGCAAAAACAAGATATTTTCCATCTCTTGCAATCATATCAATTTCTCCGAACCTGCAGCGGTAATTCATCTCACAGATGCTGCAGCCGGATGCCTTTAAATACTCTGCCGCCTTTTTTTCATACTCACTGCCCATGCTGCGTTTATTTTCCATCCCTGCTCCCCTTTCTGTTATTCCTGCTATTTGGATTTCCACTATCCCGTTTGCCGTTACAGCTATTTTTATTCCAATTTACTGCGCAGCTTATCCATATCATCGACAAAGACAAGTATCTCTGCCACTACTTCATATAATTCCGGCGGAATCATATCTCCAATTTCAAGCCTGGATAAGGTATTTGCCAGCTGATTATCCTGATACAGCGGAACGTCTTCCTCTTTGGCTTTCTCAATAATTTTATCCGCAAGATACCCCTTACCGGTTGCCAGTATCTTTGGTGCCCTCTCTCCCGGCTCATATGCGATGGCAACTGCTGTTTTTTCTTTTGTTTTCTCTTTTTCTTTTGTTTTAGCTTCTCCGGCATTTTTCCCATCAAAGTCTGCCGGATGCCAGATTCCATTTTTCATAAATTACGCCCTCATATCAAAGGAATACCGATGCAGGATTCCGGCTGACGGATGCTCCTGCTGCATAAAATCTTCAACCAGATTTTTCTTTCCGGACTGGTTCTCCACCTGTACCGTACAGGAATATCCTTTCTCCTGCAGCCGCTGCATCAGCTCAGCCATATGTTCTTCGATTAAATCATAGGATTTCTCATCCTCCAGATAAAAATTCGTATGCACCTTTCTATCCTTCATCCGCACAGACACATCCGTTGCACCAAGGTTATCCATATCAAGATGTAAAAAGGCACTCAGTTCGCCATCCGGTCTGTCCACACCACTCTTATTAGTATAGACAAATAAATCTCCATGGGCATTCTGATTTGACATCCGAAGGGGAATCTGCACATAATGATAGGCATTATTAATCTGATTCATAAATTCAATATTCCCCTGCAGATTACTTACTGCTTTCGCAAGGGAAGTATTGCTCTGACCGGATTCCTGCACCAGCTCCTGCATCTTCTGCATCTGATTTTCCATCTTCTCATAAAGATGCTTGACAGCATCCCCTTTGATTTCTTCCGGTTTTAGTGTCCACTGCTGTTTTACCTCATATTCCAGCACTTTCTGATACTCTTTACTGGAAAACAGTTTCTTTGCAGAACCTCCGGTTAAACCCATTATCTCATCCAGTGCCTGATGCAGTTCTTTTAGAAATGCACCCGTAGAAAGATTTCCATTTAAAGCCCCCTCTGCGGTAAATAATTTACTGCCTGCAAGCTGTGGAAATTCTTTCAGAAGATTTGAAAAATCCTTCATCTGCCCCTCTGTAAACAATGCACCGACACTGCCCCTGGCATAATACTGCACGCCATCTAATGTTTCTTCTATGGATCCTGCTATCGTTTCAGCTTCTGCTAATTCCGTTCCTGTGATTTCTGTGGCAGCAAATTCTGACGCTCCTTCCAGTATGGCTCCTTCCTGAAGTTCCACCGGACTCCAGCTTCCTTTCTGTACTCCCTCTTTTACAATTACAGACATATCCAAAGAACCATCCTGCTTCAACACCTGATAGATTCGGCTTCCCAGTTCCAATGCCTCTGTCTCGGAAAGGTTTTCGTTCTGATATAATTTTCCGATGCTTTCCAAGACATCATCAAACTGTGAAGTGATTGCCGCCTGATCAGATTTATAATTTTCAAACTGCCGGATAAATTCTTCTGACATCGGAATGTCAAGCTTATGCATCAATACCAGTGACTTAATATCCGCATCCGGATACGCAGAAATACTGCGTGCCATATCCATCAGGCTTTCCCTGCCAATGGACATCTGCTCTTCCATCATGGAATTGACCATATCTATCATTCTTGGTTCTGCCGGAATGCCTGCTGCATCCAGTGCCTTTAACAACGTCGGATTATTGAGATTTCCATTGGTATAAGGTCGAATTTCAACGGTAGTTCCATCATTGGATTTCACCTGGAAAAACATCGCCTGACCAACGGCTAACTGTACGCCTGCTGCTATTCTCGCCTGAACAGTCTGGCCATTTGCCAGTCCAAGCGTAACCGTTCCGTTTTTGATATCATTTACGGTTCCTTCAAATACATTTCCTACCGTCATTTCCCGTACGGCTGATACCAGCTGCTGAACCCCCTGCTGCGGGGCTGTTGCTGTAGCTCCGGTAGCCGAACTTCTGTTGTATTGTGCTAACATGTCTGAAATCTGCATATCAATCACTCCACTCTGCATCGCCAATTTCTTTGGAATTATTCACTGTAAAAATTCTTAATAAAGGTTCTCCGGTGAATTGGTGTTGGTCCATATTCTTTGATTGCTGCAATATGGGCTGCGGAGCCATAACCCTTGTTATCCGCAAATCCATATTCCGGCATAATTTTCGCATATTCTTCCATCATGCGATCCCTTGTTACCTTTGCAATGATACTGGCTGCTCCAATGGAAATGCTCTTTGCATCTCCTTTGATAATCGGAACCTGACGGATATCTACTCCCGGTATTGTCACCGCATCATTTAATAATATATCGGGTTTTACTTTCAAATTCGTTATAGCCTGCCGCATAGCTTCATAAGTAGCCTGCAAAATATTAATTTCATCAATCCGCCCCGGACCTGCCATTCCAATTCCTGTTGCCACTGCCTTCTCCATAATTTCATCATAGAGTTTTTCACGCATGGATGCACTGAGTTTCTTGGAATCATTGATATATAAAATGTCACAATCCTTTGGCAGAATCACAGCTCCTGCCACAACCGGCCCCGCCAGCGGACCTCTTCCCACTTCATCTATACCGCAGATATAACCGGCATCCGCATATTCTTTTTCATACTTTTTCAGATTTTCAATCCGGGCATACTCTGTCTCAAGCTTCTGTATCCGCTTTCGTGCTTTTTCCACAAGGGTCTTTACGCCGCTTCGTTCATCTTTTTCATATCTTGCTATAAAATCAGGCAGCATACTGTCTTCTGCTGCCTGTAACTCTTCTTTGATTGCTCCGATTTTCTTCTCTTCTGCCATAATCACTTTATCCTCTGACTGCTCTTTCGTTTTTATTACTGATGCCGGATAAATCCAATTTTATCAAATGGATAGATTCTAAGCCATGCTTTTCCTATGATATCCGCCCGCTTGATATTTCCAACATCCGGGAACCTGCTGTCCTTGCTGTAATTGCGGTTATCTCCCATCACAAAATATTCATCCTCACCTAATGTAATCGGGTCTGATGCAAGTCCCGGGTCTTTAATAACCTCTCTTCCATAAGATTCTACCAGTTCTTCTCCGTTAATCAATATCTCTCCCTTATCGGTAATCTGTACCGTTTCTCCCGGCATTCCGATAATCCGTTTGATAAAATAAGTGTCTTCCTTATACTGATACGGAAATACAATAATATCAAAACGTTCCGGTTCATGAAACCGATAGGATATCTTATCTACAATCAGATTATCTCCATTGGTAAGGGTATTTTCCATGGACGAACCATCCACTCTGGTCCGCTGTCCAACATAACGTATCATCAAAAATGTCAGTACCACAATCACAATGAGATATAGTATGAAACTGACACTTTCCCTTACCGCCTTTCCTCTTTTGCCGTGTTCTTCTTCCTTCATATCTCCGTCTTGCTCCAACTCTTTTTGATTCCTGCTCTTATTTTTATCTTATGCTTCCACTTCTGGTTTTTCAAGTGAAATTTTACCGAGCTTTCCGGTACGGAATTCATCCAGCACCAGTGCAGCGGCTTTGGCATAATCTACTTCATTTCCTTTTTTGATACAGCCACGGTTTAAGGCAATTTTCTCCAACATCTCTGCCGGTGTTCCCTCTTCTTCCATTCCATATCTTTCCTTTAATACACCCGGATACTCTTCCCGCAGAATCTGAATCAGTTCCAGTGAAAGTTCATCAATATTTAAAATATCATCTTTGATAGAACCTATCAGTGCCAGTCTTAACCCAACGCTCTGGTCTTCAAACTTTGGCCATAAAATACCCGGTGTATCCAAAAGTTCTACATTCTTATTCAGGCGAATCCACTGCTTGCCTTTGGTAACACCCGGCTTATTTCCGGTCTTGGCACAGGCTTTTCCTGCAAAAGTATTGATAAAAGTGGATTTTCCCACATTCGGGATTCCCACTACCATAGCCCGCACCGGACGGTTCTTGATTCCTCTTCGTAAATCACGCTCCGTCTTTTCCTTGCAGGCTTCTGCTATAATTGCAGACACCTGCTTCATGCTTCCTTTATTTCTGGCATCCATGCGTACTACATAATAGCCCTTTTTCTTAAAAAACTCTGTCCAGCCTTCATTTTTTCTTTCATCTGCAAGGTCAGATTTGTTCAACAAAATCAGACGGGCTTTTCCCTTTCCCAGGGTATCTATATCCGGATTTCTGCTGCTTACCGGAATTCTGGCATCCACCAGCTCTATTACTAAATCTACCAGTTTTATATCTTCCTGCATCTGACGTTTTGCTTTTGTCATATGTCCCGGATACCATTGAAACTGCATCTTATTTTCCTCTCTTCCCTTACTGTCCTTCTATTTGATAAAACCGATTTTCCGGAGTGGCGAAATCCGGAACCATGCTTTTCCTACAATATATTCCCGTTTTACATTCCCAATGTTGGCATAACGGCTGTCCTCACTGCTGTTGCGGTTATCTCCCAATACAAAATACTCATCTTCCCCTACCGTAATCTCTTCGGATGCCAGTCCTGCATCTTCAATGGCAGCTGTATCTACTTTTTCATCAAACAGCTCTCCATTTACATAGACTGCTCCATTCTTTATCTGTATCTTATCTCCCGGTACTCCAATGACACGCTTTACATAATAATGCGACTTTTCATTTCCATTTGGGAGAAATACAATAACATCATTTGCTTTTGGTTTCTTCAGTTTATAAACAAAACGATTAACCAGAATCTCTTCTCCGTTCTCTATCGTAGGGTTCATGGACTGTCCTACCACAGTGGTCCGAAGTCCGATAAAATATACAAATACAAATGAAATCACCAGGACAATTGCAATCTCAATGACCCAGGTGCCGATTTCCTTCAGCAGTGGTACATTTATTTTCTTTCTACGTCTGCCAAAATTCAGACCACGAACGCTGCCTCTACGCATAATCTTATGTTCTCCTTCTTACCTAAATATCATTCGATCTATCTACAGAAACTGCCACCGGCAGCTTCTTACGAATACGTGGTAACTACGAGAAACACGCTTTGCGAGTTTCTCGAGTTATCGCGGTGCTCGCCAAATCTGCATGCAAGCATGCGATTTCTCTCGCTACTCGCGCAAATACAACAAGAGGGACGATACACATTGGCACGTCCCTCTGACAGATTCTTATTTTACTAACTCTTTTACTTTTGCTTTCTTACCGATACGACCTCTTAAGTAATTCAGCTTAGCTCTTCTTACTTTACCAGCTCTTACTACTTCAACCTTCTCTACGTTAGGAGAATGTAATGGCCAGGTCTTCTCTACGCCAACACCATTAGAGAATTTACGAACGGTAAATGTCTCACGGTTGCTTCCGCCCTGTTTCTTTAATACAACACCTTCGAAAACCTGAATTCTTTCACGGTTTCCCTCTTTGATTTTCGCATAAACCTTAACGGTATCTCCTACACGAAACTCTGGTGCATCTGCCTTTAACTGCTCTGCTTCAATGTTCTTAATAATTTCACTTGCGTTCATTTTGTGACCTCCTGTATATTTTGATGTTCTTAATGCATTCATTTGCAACAGAGGACCATCGCCTATTCACAACTGTTGTATTGTATCATGTTCTCTATGCCTCGTCAAGCTATTTTTATAAGCGTTTCTGTAACATTTCCGGATTGGATGCATAAACCAGTGCTGTCTCTTTTGTAATCTTTCCTTCCTGATACAATTTCAAAAGACTGCTGTCCATGGATATCATATCTTCCCGGTTCGAGGAATATACAATGCCGTCAATCTGTGGCACTTTATTCTCACGAATCATATTGCGGATTGCCGGTGTCACAGTCATAATTTCAAATGCCGGGATTACATTGCCATTCACATCCGGTACAAGCTGCTGGGAAACAATCGCCTGCAGCACCATGGAAAGCTGTACTGCAATCTGCCGCTGCTGATTTGCCGGGAACACATCAATGATACGGTCAATGGTATTAGCCGCTCCTATGGTATGTAAGGTGGATATAATAAGATGTCCTGTCTCTGCCGCTGTCATGGCAACACCAATCGTCTCGTAATCACGCATTTCTCCAAGAAGAATCACATCCGGACTCTGCCGCAGGGATGCACGCAATGCCGTTACATAATTTTCAGTATCTACATTTATTTCACGCTGGCTGATAATTCCCTGCTGATGGCTGTGCAGATATTCAATCGGATCCTCTAACGTAATAATATGCTTGGCACACCGGCGGTTCAGTGCATCTACCATGCAGGCTAACGTGGTAGACTTACCACTTCCTGCCGGTCCTGTTACTAATACCATTCCCTTTGGCTGCAGACCAAGGTCAATGATATTCTGTGGAATTCCAATGTCCTCCGGCTTTGGCAAATCAAAGGTAATCACACGAACCACTGCTGATAATGCGCCTCTTTGCTTATAAGCACTGACACGGAATCTTGACAGTCCCTGCACCGCAAAAGAGAAATCATCATCCCCATGCTTTAATAACCGGTCAATATCACGATGGTCCGCCAGTTCATATATCTGCTCTAAATAATTTTCTGTCTCAGGAGGCATCAACCGCTCTCCCTCTTCTTTTATAATTACATTATTCGAACGATATGATATCGGAAGTCCGGCTACAATAAATATATCTGATGCGTGTTCCTCTACTGCTTTTCGTAATACTTCTTTTACATCCATAATTTTCCCACCAATCTCTTTATTTCTGCTGCTCCATCAACGGAAGTCTGGTTTCCTCCTGTCTTACATCAGTAGCAGTTTCTTTCCATTCTAATATGCTCCATTCCAGCATTTCTCCTGTCTCTCCATCCGTCTCTTCCGTAATAGAAAGCTTTACACGTAACTCCTGTGTGTCTGTCTCCGGCACACAAAAGCTTATGGTATCAGCTGCATCCTTCACCTCCGGCAATCCGGAAATTTCCTGCAACGCCATTTCTTTATTTTCGGATTCTTCCAGAATAGCATCTATCTCTGCTAAGACATCATTTGCCTTGTTACATGCTTCATAATAGGCACTCATCTTATCTGCCGCCCGTTTACTGTATTTATAATCCCGCAGGGACGAAGATAATGACAACACTGCGAATAATAAAAAAGTCAGAATCAATACTACCACTAACAAAAAAGAGTATCCAAAAGGACTGGCTATACGCGGTCTGCGTTTTTCTTCGTATAATGCACTCTTACTCATCTTCTGCCGCCTCTCTCTGACTGATTACTCTCTTTAGTTCCACTTCATAAATAATCTTATCTTTCTCCCCGTCCTTCTGCTTTACTGCAAAATGACCGACCATCCGCTGCTTCGCTTCACCCAGTGTAATCCACAGGGTATATTCCGCATCTTTCGTCTTACAGTTCTCCCAGTCAGCAGCAAAGGATACCAAAAATGTATTATCCTCTTTCTCATAATAAGAATACTCTTCCTTCAAATAATCTTCCATATCTGTTCCGGAGCGGAATACTTCTGCTGCCGCTGCAGCCTTATGTACTGCCATATTCATATTTCCTGCATCTTCACTGATGCAATGGGATTTTACAAATAGCTGCAATCCCACCGCTGCAGCAATACAGA
Organism: Roseburia sp. AF25-13LB; assembly: GCF_003478915.1. Taxonomy (NCBI): domain Bacteria; kingdom Bacillati; phylum Bacillota; class Clostridia; order Lachnospirales; family Lachnospiraceae; genus Roseburia; species Roseburia sp. AF25-13LB. The sequence goes on along the minus strand of NZ_QUFO01000005.1, from coordinate 153,664 downwards.
AAAATAAAATCGATATCATAAGTTCCAGTAAAAATACCCCGGAACGTCTTGCCTGCCCTTCTATCATATGCCTTCCTCTATTCCTGTCTTCTGCCGACAACAGCCACCACAGTATCCATTTTTCTCCCATCTTCCGACGTACAGGAAAAATGCAATAATCCATTTTCCAAAGCTTCCATTTTAAAATCTTCAACCGGAATGACTGCCTTTCCATCCGCTGTACTTACAGCAGTTCCGGACCGGACAAAAAGCTCTTTCAACATGCCATCCTCTTCAAAAATATAGGTGCAATATTCTTCTCCATCATAATCCTGACGGATAATAAGACTGTCTGTTCCATCTACCGAACCAATAGTAACTGTCCCATTATCATTCTGATGAATCTTCTCCGTAAGATAAGACAATACTGTTCTGCTTTCATAATTTTCATCTGCCATAGTCGTCGTATCCTGATAAATATCTGCTGCCAGGATAAGCACCAGAAGTCCGCAGATTGCCAGCAGCCCAAACAATGCCCATGGAAATAATATATCAATTGTATGTTTTCTGGCGGTACTCTCTGCCATATTCATCCCTCTTCACTCTAATTCTTGCGCTCAATTACTGTCACATCCGGCATAATGTTTGCTCCAAGCAGCTGGTAGTCCACAAAAAACTGCTCCTTATCATAGGAAAAACCATACTGTTCTTCCAGATACGAAAGACTGTCCGGGTAATGTCCTTCCAGCACATAACACTGCACGATTTCCCTCTGCAGAGCCTCTTCTAAAGAACGTTTTTCCTCCTCTTTACTATCCGCCATCAATCGGTTCAATCCATGGCAGGTCAATAAAATAATACAACAGGAAATGGCCACCGTAAATAATATCTTTGCCCAGACAGAATGCCTTTTTTCATGAAAAAAAAGCCTCTTTCGACGAAATCCTTCCATATGCATCTCCTTCTTACAGTCCTGCCATAATTCCCATCAACGGAAGAATCACGGATAACAGTATCATTCCGACAATAACAGACAAAATAATTACAAGTGTCGGTTCTAATATTGCAATATAAGAAGACATTCTCTGATCAATTTCTCTTTCATACTGTCTTGCTATCGTCTCTAATGTTTCATCGGTCTCTCCGGTTTTCCCGGAAATCACCAGCATCCTCTCATACAAGCCCTCAAATATTCCGGCACCGCCTACTGCTGCTGCAAAATCCTCGCCCTCTTCCATTTTCTGGCTGCATTTCTTAATCTTCTTTGAAAAATTCTTATCTGCAATCAATTCGTCTGCAAATTCCAGTCCCTTTTGCGGATTTTGTCCACTCTTTAAAGTCAGATACAGGCTGTCTGCGAAACGGCATGCTGCGATTTTATCGTATAAACCATGAAACAAGTGCATTTTTCTGCTAAAACCGGCAAACGCTCTTCGTCCTCTGCTGCTCTTTACAAAATAAACAAATACTCCAACGATTACCGTCGCTATTGCAATGAATACAATTGCATAATTCGAAATTGTTTTTCCCAATGCCAGCATACCACCGGAAAATCCGGTCATCTGTCTGCCTAACTGGTGAAATACCTGTTCAAATACCGGCATTACTTTTGTCAAAAGTATCACAATTACAGCTATCATCATAGCAACCATCATCAAAGGATATGTAAGTGCACTTTTAATACTCTTCTCGATCTCATCCTCACGCTCGTAATGGTGAGTCAGCCCATTCATAACATCATCCAGTGTACCTGTTTCTTCTCCTATCTTAACCATCTGAAGAAGATAATCCGGAAATACACCGGTCTTTTCCAGTGCCGGATATAACAGTCCTGTATTTATCATTTCATCATACATTACCTGAAGTATTGCCTTTTCCTGCACATCCTTTGCATCTTCCAGTAATAATGACACCCCCTCAACTGCCGGAAAGCCTGCATGCAGAACCATTGTCATCTGGCTGCAAAAAGATGCACATTCAAGATTTGACAGCTTTTGCTGTTTTTTACTTTTTCCCATACTTTTCTTCCTCTCTTAATATGTGTACTTTATAATATAACGGCTTCCGTCGCCAATATAATCTTTTACGGTATCATCATCATTATTGGCTGCCAGGGTCGGATCCATAAGAGACCAGTCCTTTCCATCAAAAGATATTATATTATCTACCCAGCCTATCTCATCCACATAACAGCTGATCCACGCATGATAAGCCTCACCCGCATATCCTACCTGAAGTTTGGTTGGAATTCTCTGCGAACGAAGCATCGCTGCCATCAATGCTGCATAATCAAAACAGATTCCTTTTCCGGACGAAAGTGTTTCATCTACATCCGGCACATATCCATATGCAACATTCTCTGCTTTTTCTTCATCATATGTAATATTTTCAATTACATAATGATAAATGTTGGTTACTACATCAAGGTCACTGCCGCAGCCTGCTGCCAGTTCTTCCCCTTTCTTTACCGCCTTGGAATTCTCATCAAAATCCACATAGCAGTTAGGTGCCAGAAATGGGACAAATTCATCCGTAATGGTAACATCAATACTCTGGGTAAATGCTGTTGCATACAAATTTTCTTCTACTGATGCAGCTTCATATAAAGTCAACTGGTAAGTACCGCTTCCCTGTGTCAGCGGATATACAATATACGTTCCATTCTTTGTCACCAGATAGGTATATGCTTCCCCTTCCGGTGTCTCTATCTGGAATTTCACTTTTTCATTGGTTCCGGTATAATTAAGCATCACATAACCATCGGATGCATGCGATGCATCAATAGCAATCTGATCTGTCCCATAAGTCACTTCTCCGGAAGCCTCCGGATGTAATACTTCTGCTGTCGCATCGCGATTTCCCTTTGCGATATCATTGCTGCTTTGATCCGGAGAATTCTTCTCTCCGCCACAGCCTCCCAATGCACCGCTCATCAACAATATCCCTGCGGCCATCCATATTATCAGGTAATATTTCTTACTGTGCCGGCTCTTCTGCCTCTGCATGACAACACACCTATTCCTTTTCCTGTATATTCCTGCTATCTGTACCTATATATAATAAAATTGCCGCCAGTAATACAACTGAGACGATTACAATTTTACCGTAAAAGGTTACCATAGCTGCAAATATCCCTCCTAATACCGGAATGGTCAGGGTTACTTTTCCAATTACCTGTGCATAGGAAACCGGGGAAATATCCTCCGCTTCATTTGCATCTCCTTTGGTAATCAGCTGACCGGACACCACCTGGTTCTTCACCACACGATGGGTAATGATAATTCCCGCATCTGTATCGCTGCGGTATGCCACAACTTCACCTTCCATAAGTTCTGCCGGTGCTTCTTCCCTGACATAAATAAGACTTCCTACCGGAATCGCCGGTTCCATGCTTCCGGTTACAACTGTATAAATATCAAATCCTGCAAGCCTTGGTAATGTCAATGGTATGCAAATCAGAATCACCAATATCAGAAGAGATACTCCTATCATACTACAGATTCTGGCTATTGTCCTCTTTTTTCTTTTTGTTTTTCCCATTCGTTAATGCCTCTGCTCTGACATTCATTTTCTTTCTTCGTAATGCAAAAGCAGTAAGAGCCACAAGTCCTGCAACTGCCGCTGATGCTACACCAATCAGCAATGGCATATTTCCTGCCGGTCTTTTGGTCTTCTCATCCTTTTGCTGCATATCTGCTAACGGAGTTTCCTCATCATCAAGATTTACCAGTTCCTGCGGAGTCTCTTCATCCGGAATATTTACATTTCCATCTGCCCCTTGATTATTATCCGCATTGGCATCATCTGCTGCATTCGCATTGTTTGCTGCATTTGCATTGTTTGCCGCATTTGCATTGTTTGCTGCATTTGCATTGTTTGCTGCATTTGCATTGTTTGCTGCATTTGCATCATTTCCGGCATTTGCACTGTTTGCCGCACTCTGTGTATCCGCCGTGTATACAAACGTAAAAATGTTTTCCGCTTCATTGCTGTTTAAGGTTTTCGTCAGATTATATGCCTGCGGACGATAATTTTCAAAATATTTAAACGCCACCACGGGCTGGTCACCCACTGCACCATAGAAGGTCTCACTGTCTGAAAGTGCATTTCCATTGGCATCCTGATAATTCACAGTATATGCTACCATATTTCCCGCAATTGCATATGCTGCTACATACTCCTGATCAGATTCTACCACAAAGGCAGATTTTCCAACAGTATTATTATCCCTTCCGCTCTCCCGGATTCCACCAATATAATATTTTCCATCTTCCTTTAGCTGAATACAGGACTGTGCCCGAACCATAACCCGGTCACCATATTTCAGTCCACTGATTTTTATTTTTTCTCCCTGGCTTTCCTTTTCAATCTGATAAGAAGAACCTGTTATATGATTGTCTACTGTAATTCCATTCGTATCTGAAAAATATCCCTGATTTCCAGAGCATAACGTTACTGTATAGGTATATTCTGTTTCATTTCCACCAACTTTTGCCCATGCCTGTACCGGAAATGCCAGTGTAAGTAATGTTGTAAATAAAATACTTCCGCGAAGAATACGTTCTATTCTTTCTTTTATTTTATTCTTCATCCCTTACTCCTCCTTTTCCAACCGATTTTCAGCTGCCTCATCTTCTTTTCGTGTCCTCTTCACTCTCACAACAAAAAGGACGACTAAAACAAGTCCTGCCGCCAGAGCAAGTGCCGAAAAAAGAAGCACCTGATTATTGTCACCCGTTTTAATAACCACATGATTCGACAATGGTGTTGAACCACTGGATAATAATTCTACCGCAAAATTCATCTGCAATTTTGCCAGGGTATCCTGATAGGTATTTCCCTGTGTCTCACCTTCCAGCTTTACGGTTAGTGCAATCTCTGCTTTTTCACCTTTCGCAAGCTCATCCAGATAGAAATAATCTTTCATTGCATTGGTTGCCTGGTGAAGACCTTCACCACTTTCTCCTACCGTATCTCCACCTACATTTTCACTGCTGTATAAAATACGGTTACTTCCATCCGGAGCCGTAAAAGAAAGTATGTACGAATACGCTCCTCCGGAAGCCACACTCTGTGAATCCTCAAGGCTCTGTAATACCTGATTTGTCATATACCACTGCGTATCCCCATCATAGGTATTCTTTAACTCCAGTCTGATATTTACCGTATCTCCCGGCTGAAGCTGATATATCGCATCATCAATATCTGCATTTTTAAATGTGCTGTTTAATTTTTCTCCATCAAACGTTACGTTCCAGTCATCACCGCCGGAAAACTCTTCTGCCTGTACCTGAACAGGGGCTGCTGCAACCAGAGCCAGAGCTGCCATGATACCAATCCATTTTCTCTTCATCTCAGTCTCCTCCTTACTGCAGTAATGTCAGATTTCCATTGGAATCAACAGAAACATCAACTCCCCAGGCACTCTTAATCGCATCCTGCGCATTGTGTGTCTGTACGGCATCCACTTCTGCCTCTACATGAAAGGAAACCCCATTATAATTAAATGTTGTAGTAGTGGTCTTAAGTCCATTTTCCTCCGTTGTATGCTCCGTTACCTTTGACGTTATGGAATTATCAATCTTTAAAGTATCAGAAAATGCCGGTGTACTCTCACCCACCTTCAATACCGATGGCCAGTAAAGAACAGTTCTCTCCTCCGTAGATGCATTTTCATCCACAATCCAGCCATTCTGGGTCAGGTTTAATTCAATCAAACTCGGAGCAAGTGTTGTTTCCTTGCTTCCATCCTCATTCCTCCAGCTCTTATAAATTCTCACACGGACATATTCATCAATATTGCCACTGTTTTTTACGGAAAGTGCTTCCTTATAATTTCTTCCGGCTACCAGCTTTCCATCGGTCTCATCCAGCATATCTGTAAGAAGTGCTCCCTGATTTTGCTTCCAGGCATCATCACTTCCTGCATAATCACGGCTGCTGATATCCTTAGAACCCTTGGCAGATTCTTCCACCAGAGTCACTCCGATATCATACATTTCCATCTGTGCGGTATAATTCTCACTATAGTAAGTAAGTGCTGCTCTCGCACTTCCAACCGCACTTCCTGCCAGAAGAAGTACTGCTGCACCCAATAATAAAAAGGTTCCTTTTCTTCCCTTCATTACTTTTTTCAATCGGCTCATTCTTCACCAGCCTCCCTTGCATCTGCAGTTCCTATATCTGTTCTGGTATCTGCAATCCGGTTCCAGTCTGCATATGGTGTTCCATCCTCTTCATAGAGAACCGGTGTACACTCCTGAACGACCACTACATTAAAACTCTCTTTATATTCCTCCGGTATTGCTATTTGGGCTAAAAGTTCTTCTGTATTGCCACTTACCGGAACAATATCACTATAATACCAATAGCCATCTTCGCCCTGATTCCATGACGAGCCGGACATAGTTAATGTAATCTGACTTCCTGCGAATACCTTTACTCTGACAAAGCAATCACTTTCTCCTGTATTTGTAAGTACGATATGCTTCTCCATATTTTCAACTTTTTCTTCTATTGTAGTTTCATTACCAAGTGTAATCGGATATCCTCCTTCCGCTTCCACATAAGTTGTAAAATACGCCATTGCCGGTGGCACTGCTGCCCCTGCAAGGAATACCAATGCTGCTGCAGTCAGCCAGAACACTTTTGTTTTTTTCTTCATCATCTTATATTCCAGCCTCCTTTATTCTTCCTTTACACTATTATCCGGTAATTGTGTCCACTGCCATCCCTCATCTTCATCATAATCGAAATGATTGGTCACTCCGTAACCCGGATTCAATCCATGGTCATATGTATTATCAAACTCCACTGTTACGATTTCATCCGCACTGATTTCTGCTGTCTGCTGTGGCTCACTTACCAGTCTATAACCAGCCCCACTATATACCTCTGTCACAGTAACTTTTGCACCTGCCGGAATATGATCTGCAATTGCCGCTTTCGTTCCTGCCGATGAATGTGTGGTCGATACTACATTACTGTATACCGTATTACCATTTTCATCTACTGCTTCTATCGAAAATACAAAGGTTACCTCTTTCATTGTCTCATTATAGTTATCAAGATTTTTCTGTATAAGAAGACTTCCATACCGTGGAGAACGTTCCGGTTTTAAATTTGCTTTAACCTCATAAATCCATTTGTTTTCTGCGCCTGCAGAATGCAATGCCTGATTATCCGGCAACGCAATCAGACCTGGATTAAAATTATACTCATAAAAACCGGTTGATGCAGATTCTACCACAACAAGATATATCCCAGAATTCAGTTCTTTCTCTCCTGTTCCATCCGTAATCGCGCAATCTGTATCCGGGGTTTTATCCGAAGCGAGCTCCGCTGCCTTCGCTGTCATCTCTTCCCATGTAGCATCTCCATTTACCGCATCTTTTACAGCGAGGGATTTAAATTCTGATGTTTCGCTGTACTCTCCTGCTGCATCCACAGTCGCTACCTGATATATTTTAGCATGCAGTTCCATCCCATTCAGTTCTTCCGTATATTCTTCGCCCTTCGGCACAGATAAAGTCAAAGTACACGGTTCTGCCGGGTCTATTACATTGGTGGCATATGCAGATGCCACATGTAATCCTGCCGCTGCCAAAAACAACGTCAGTAATCCCGCAATATACCCTTTCTTTATTTTTAACTTTTTCATTTTCCACCCTCCTTAGAACCTCTTGAAACTTTTCTATCTCGAATAATCTTTATCAAAACTGTAATCAGAATTGCTGCTGCAACTGCCAGTATTGCATATAACATATAATAATCTTTCACCGTCTGAAGCATAGATTCATTGGCTATTGCCTTCTCATCATCCTCTCCATTATACGGGACACTGTGACCACGCACCAGCAGTCTATGGCTGTTTACACCATATGGGGTGCAGGTGAAAAGTGTTACATAATCTTCCCCTTCGACATTCTTCATTGCCTCTGTCAAAGTATCCGTATCATCCTTTTCTACCATCGGCAGAATCTGATCCACTTCATATGCAAGCACCTTATCCAGTACATGCACATAGAATTTATCACCTTCTACAAGCTGGTCAATATCGGTAAAAAGTTTCGCACTTGGCAGTCCGCGGTGTGCTGCCAGTACACTATGTTTTCCCTCACCACCAACCGGAAGACTGGTTCCGGACATATGACCTGCGCCAATCTGTAATACTGCCTCCGAAGTTCCATGATAAATCGGAAGTCTCTGTTCTATTTTCGGGATGGAAATATATCCCATTATCCCATTATCTCCCGGATTTAATACGGACCAGTATTTACTTCCTCTCATATTCTGTTCTTCCTGCGAAAACGCATCCCCATCGAAGGTATTATTACCTATCTGGGAATTATATTCCTCTGCCATCTCCCAAAGCTTCTGATAGTCTACTTCATCCATATCTGCAACAGTTTCTTCATAACTGGCAATCGCCCTGCTCTGATGGTATTTATTCCATTGATCTGCCACAGTCGGATATGCAAAGATTCCCAGTCCGACCAGGAAAACCAGTCCAAGCAGAATTCCAGGTAATTTCTGCTTCCATTTCTGTTTCATTCCCTACTCCTTTTTCCTCTTCCAACTAAACCGCTGCCAAATCAAAAGTCCCAGTAAAATCCAGAACAGTAATATAATCGCAACTACAATTGCAACTGCAGAAGTATTAACAAGATATCCATCTGCCGTCACAAAGTTACCGCTTTCCTCCTGTGAAATCCGCTCACCCCTTACCAGCAGCCGATGAGAATTGATTCCATATGGAGTGCAGGTCATTAATGTACAATAATCTTTTCCCTCTTCAATTATAAGATCATTAATTTCCTGTGGTTCTACAATTTTAATCTGATCCACCTGATAAGTCAGTTTGCGATCCAATACGGTAACGGTAAAGGTATCTCCTGCTTCCATTTTATCCAGATTTGTAAAAAGTCTTGCAGACGGAAGTCCTCTGTGTGCAGAAAGAACACTATGTGTGCCTTCTCCTCCAACCGGCAAACTACTGCCCTCTAAATGGCCTGCTGCAACCTGTAATACTCCTTCCGAAGTTCCATGATAAATTGGGAGTTCCACGCCTAACTTTTCAATTGTAACATAACCCATGATGCCGGTGCCGGAAATATCAAGAATGCTGTTATAATCGCCTGCCTCTGCATAATTCAGAAATGGCCGGTTCACATCCTTTAATTTTTCATTGTAGGTATCAGCTTTTTTTAACATTGTGTCTTTTTCTTCTTCTGTCAGTGATTTTACGGCATTACTATAAGACGCAACGGCTCTTGACTGGACTTTTGAATTCCAGTAAGAACTAATTGGTGGATACAGCATCACGGAGAGACCTATGATAAAAACAAACACTAACATTACATTCAGTTTATCTTTCTTAAATAATTTCTTTAATGTCCTCTTCATAGATTTCTCCCTAATGCTGTCAAAGTCCCAGCGAGCGGGAATTTTCTTCCAGTCTCGTTCGTGTATAAATCGGCGGTTCACCGGAAATTCCCGGTGAATTACCGCCGTTCATCTTAAAATTCTAGTTTTTTGCAGTACGTTTTCTTGCGATTAACAATACAGCTGCTACAATCATGATAATTGCACCTACGGTATAGAAAATCTTAGTACCGATACCACCAGTTGCAGGAAGTTCAGTTCCACTTAAGTTCTGTACATCCGTGGATACAGCACCTGTTCTTAAAGTTGCTGTAAAGATTGCTTCTGTTCCTTCTGAAACAACCTTTCCAGAAGCATCCTTTACTACTAATGTCTTTAATTCCGGATTATCTGATGTTGTATCATAGGTTGCTTCTACTGAAAATACAAGATCATCTGCTTTATTGTATCCTGCCGGAACAGTTGTCTCAACCAATTTATACTGGCCTGCATCTACACCTTTGAAATAGAAGGTTGTTACTCCTGTAATCTCATTTCCAACTGCAACATAATCACCTGTAGTGCTGTCTAATTTGTAAAGGGTAAATCCTGCACCCTCAAGAGGAGCATTGTTACCGTCTACCTTATTTGCAATTAAATTATATGTAAATACAATAACTTTATCTTCCGGAGTTACACCTGTGCCATCCCCATAAGGATTGTTGCTGTATTCCAGTTTGGATACGTTGGTGTTTCCACCTTCACCGATTACTGCATTTTCATTCAGTTTTGCGGTGTAATTTACAACTACTTTACTTCCAGCTTTTACTGCTTTGATATTCTTTAAATCTGCAAAACGAACTTCAAAAGTGCAGCTATCATCTAAATCTTCTGTAACTACTTCATAGCCGGTTGTTACTGCTGTTCCGTCCACTGTTACAGTTACAGAATCTGCATTGAAAGCAAGTCCGTCAGACATGGTATCATGGAATGCATAATAATAACTTCCATAATTATCATATTTTGCATCTACCGTACCGGTTAACTGGAATGGTACGTTATCTCCGATATCATAATCTGCTGCATCCTGCCAGTCACTTTCTGCACCGGTAGAGTCATTTTTCTCTTTTACTTTCTTTTCAAGTTCCGGTCTGTCTTCCTTTGTTGTTACAGTTACGCTGTCATTTCCAGCTGTGTCTAACATAACAAGGGAATAGGTATCACCTTCATCACCTGTTTTTGTTTCTGCAATCAGGTAATAACCCTGATCAACACCGCTAAATTTATCATCGGATGTTTTTGCTTCCGGCTCTAATGTCTTGATTTTTGCAAATACTGCATCTGCAAATGCACGAATACCATCTGCATCTAATCCTGAAATGTAATTAATTACATCCTTATCTTCTGTTTTTCCTGTTACTTCTTTCAATGCTGCTGCATACTTATCATTTAATGTGTATGCAAATTTTCCTTCACCACCATCTGTAGCATTCAGCAATCTGTATGCCGCATATTCAGAACCTGCTGCGCCATTTGTAATTGTAATGTCTGCTGCATAAACAGTAACACCCATTGCAAATGCCATAACCATTGCAACCATTGCTGCAAAAAGTTTTTTCAATTTTTTCATCTTCTTTCTCCTTCTTTGACCTTTTAATATATTTGATACCTGAAACGGATTTCCTCAAAAGGGGGCTTTATATGCCTGCCCCCCTTTCTCTTTTCCGTCTCATCCGGTATCCATACAACAGGGATGACATAAGCATAATTGCTGCACCACCTATAGTATAAACAGTAGTACCTGTTCCTCCTGTTGCCGGAAGTTCATAACCGTATTCCTGATTCTTAACCTGAATCGAAATACTATCAAGATTATCATAATAGGTAAAGGTATATTTATTTTCTTTGCTTAATTCTGTACCCTTCTGACCTATTCCAACTAACTCATAACCATTTACCAGTTTTTCTTTCACCGTGTAAACCTGACCATCTTCCAACGCCTTATTGCCATTCTGGTCTGTAATGGTCTTCAATGCAACCGATCCACCCTGGCATACGGCAAATTCTGTAATATAATCAGCTTCATCCGTTGAGTCACCTTTATATAATACAAAAGTAAAGGTTTTCATCTGATCATATGGAAGTTCATTTCCATATGCATCCAGAACGTCTTTCTCAATTACCGGTTTCTTATAAATCTTTACTCCGACCTTCGGAGGCTCTGCCCGCAGTGTTTTTTCATTTCCGTTTACTTCTGCCGTATACTGGTATGCGAAGCTGTTCCATGCAGTCTCACCCGGGTTTGCATTCTCTCCTACTACTCCATTATATTTCATGGTAAGAATACAGCCCTTCTTTAATGCAAAGGTATCTGCCATCTTTATACGGAAGGACACATCATCTGACTGCCAGAAGGAATGCCACTGTTCTGTTGAAGTACCCGACATATCAGCTTCAGTAAAGCTTACCAGATTTGAAAATTCCACAAAATAATCCACGCCTTCTTCCATCTGCCGTTTTGTGCCGCTCTCCTCAGTTACCCAGAGTTCCAGTCCTTCGGCATATGCAACAGAGAATTCACTTCCTCGTTTTTCTTTCTGGTTCAGTACTCCGGTATCATTTATATGTGGCATACTGTCTACAATAACCATCTGTGTAAAGGAGTTATTGCTGACATTTTCAATATTGTTGGTGTAAATCACATCTTTTCCATCTTCATCCAGATAAATGTAATTCTTTCCTTCCAGTCCAAGATAGCCGCTTCCCCGGTTATCTGAATTACCGGTTTCCTCTACCGTTTTCCATGAGAATGAACCGTAATCACCCAATGCATAAACACAATCAGAAGCTTTTACTCCAATATATTTTCCACTGTCATCCGTCACCAGTTCTCCCATTTTTACACTGTTATCATCAAACGGATCATCCGGCAGGAGATATGCAGTATTTTCATAAATCTTGTTCTCATATACTGTATTTCTGGTATATACCGTAAACTCCGCTTTTCCACCTGCAGGGATCTGATATTTTTTTCCCTCCAGATACAGTAAAAACTCGTGGGTCGCATTATCCGGTATCAGCTTCCATACTTCTTCAGACAAATCATACTTATGAAGCACATTATCATCCTCATCATAAATGGTCAGTACAAAAGCATTTTTCTCCAATCCAAGGTCAAGTTTGTCACTGGTTACCTCTTCTTTCGACAATATATGGAACGGAGACTGAACAGAATCTTTAATTGTATAATCGCAAATCGGAATGGTTCCATCGTTGCGTAACTCCAACAGCCACTTTGTCGTTACATTCGGCTGTATATTGTCCTTCTCTTCCAATTCAACAGCATCTTCCACATTTTTACCAGATGGTATATAGGACACTGCTTTCTTGGTAATTCCCGGAACAATTACATCCTTCGGTGTTATCGTTACAGATGACGAAATAACACGCTTTTCTCCTACAATTCCTCTATCTTCCGATGTGCCGTTATTCTGTCTGGAATCATCCCTTGTTCCTTTCATTGTAATGTCATTCGGATTCTCACGATATTCCACATCCTTATCTACCAATAAATCCACGGTATTGGTAATTGGAACATCTAATTCCACGTCTTTACTTACCTTGCACATCACAAAGAATGAAAGATTCTTTCCTGCCGGCAAATCATAACCTTTGCCATCGTCTCCAATCGTAAAGGTAACCATATGATTTTCCTTATCATCATTGGTCATTGCAATGGTAACATCCCTTACCAGACTTCTGCCATCGATATTGGTTACCTGTGCCATGTTCCAGTCGTTTGACTTAATCGGTTCACTATAGCTCTTTTCAATCCGAACCGGAAGCGTATATCCCAGGCCCGGACGTATTCCAATATATTCCAGACCATCCGCCATATGATCTTCCAATGTATCAATATGAACCGGATCTTCTCCTGTATTTGTTACTGTAATATTGTAAATCACATAATTTCCGAGATAATTTCCTTCATTTACACTCTTAGAGAATATGGACTTATCTTTTAACGGGCTGGTCTTCCACTGATGGAACTGATCCAGAATTGCCCACACACTCTTCTGCACATCTACCGCCTGATCCAGCTCCTTTTTCCCTTCCGGTTTCCCTTTTGCCGTTACTGTATCCTTCATTCCATTTACGGTTGCACTATTGGTATAAGTAAAGGTTCCCGTCTGTTCATTCTCTTTATCATCCATATAAATGTAAGCATTGAATTCTTTTTCAATTACCTCACCCGGTGACATGGTGCCAATCTTCCAGATTAAACGGATTCCTTTATGTGCACTGATATTCATTCCATTGCTCTTGCCAATCCAGTATCTCCTTATCTGCACGTATTCACCATTTATCTTTGTATAATAAGTTCCCCAGTCAGATGTATTTTCTACATACTCTTTCCAGCTGATACCAGCCTCTACCAGTTCCTCATCATTTTTAGGATATCTGGAATTTAACGTTCCTGCCTGCTTTGCCTTATAAATCTTGTATTCATCCGAAGGAAAGACATGATATGGCATATCATCTGTCAATGACAGTCCGCCTTTCTTATATGCGGCATCTCCATCAGCATTTGTAATCGTTATGCTGTATTTAAATAATTCCTCTGCTTTAAAGGTTTCTCCACCTTCCCCGCCATTAACCTTCTTATCTACTGTAATCGGATTTTCAGTCTCAATTACAATTTCAGAATTCTCACCGGTTGAAGTACTCTTTACATAATTCTTAAAATGATAATCAGAAGCCTCCGGCAGTTCATTAACATCAACCTTACATACATACTTAATGGTTACCTTCTCCTTTGCATTCAGCCTGCCAAGAGAAAATGTCAATATTTTATCATTTATCTTTAAGCCAACATTGCGGCATCCACCGGTCGCATTGGTTGACTCTGCCACAAAATCCGTCTCGCCCTCCGGAACCTGTGCTCCATTCTTATCTATAACATACTGGAAAATAAGTCCTTTTGGCAGAGTATCTTCTAACGTCTGCTCAATGGTTTTATAATCTTCCATATTTTCAATCGTTATCGTATAAGTAACTAAATCACCATTTTTTACATTCTTCTTATCACCGCTCTTTTCAATAATGAGTTCCGGCTTTTTATAAATAACCGTTATTGTTGAACTCTTATCTTTATAAGAAGCTTTATTATGAATGGAAGTATTATTTTTATACTTTGCCATTTCTTCCTGGCTTTTTACATTAGCTGCAAAAGTAAATGAGACCTTTTCACCGGCTTTTAATGTACCAGGTGTAAAACTTATTGTTCTGGCTGCTTCGTCATACTCTGCTCCTTTATCACGGATTGCCTGTATCTGCTCCGATGTCAACGTCAGATGCTCTGGCAATTTATCTGTCACCTTATAAACGCTTCCATCTGAAGATTCTCCTTTAATCGGATTGTTTCCCGTATTTTCTACCGTAATCGTATAATTAATGGTATCACCGGCAATTACTTCTTTCTTATCCGCCGTCTTAACAATTTTAAAGTCCTCTTTTATTTCCGGTCTTGACTTTACATCTGCAGACAATTTTGTGTGTTCATATTCTTTATAAGGAACAGATTCAAAATCAACATGATTTGTAATTACATCCTCTTTTACTTTTTCTGCGGCTGCTGTAATGTAATTATCTGTTAATACTAATTTTGATACATTCAGACTTGCACTTACATTCAGATGCTCCTGTTCTCTTGTTGGCACACCATTTGTCATATACTGGTTCGGCACACTAATCTTATATGTAACAGTTTTTCCATCCAATGTCAGGCTTGTAACGGTTCCTCCCTGAAGATCAATAAACTGGAAAATCACATTTCCATTGCTATCCACAATGGAAACACCATCTTCACTGACCTTGGTTCCTTCCGGAAAGCTGATTCCATCCGGTAATGTCAATACATCACTCAACTCTACATGATCTGTCCAGATTGCTCCAGTATCACCAACTCCGCATGGATTCATACTGTTTGCAGTGATTCTATAATCTAATGTTCCTTCCAGCGTATTGGTCTTTCCATTCACCGGAATAATTTCCTTGCTGACAGTTTTTTTCAAATCCTGCCAGAGATTCGTTCCATGCCAGATTAATTCTGCCGGTTCAGAAATCACATCATTGTCTTTCTGATCCGGAATCTCCGGTGTCAATGTTACCTTGGAATCCTTTTCCATAATTCCATTTAAGGAATTAAACTGCAAATCGAAGGAAACGGTTGAACCTGCAGGTGGTTCAAACTCTATGTAAGTCTCATCATCCTCTTCTACCAGTTTTACTTCCAGTGTTTCTTCTGTTGTTTCACTGACCGCTTTATAGGTAACCTGCATAACATCACTTTCTTCAAAACCGGTCAATGTAACTCCTTCCGGCAAATCACTAATCCGGATACGAACCGGTACCAGCTCTGTATCTGTCGGATTTGAGTTGGTTGCACTAACGGTTGCATATAAAGTCTGTCCATTTTTCCCATCATCCGGACTCTTCTGTGAAACGCTCAAGTTAATACGCTCACTAATCGTGCCTCCGGCTGATGTCTGCTCTGTTTCCTTATTTCCTGTTGCTGCAAGTCCCGGAAGAATCAGTCCCCAGACTACACCCACCGCCACAAGAACGCAACATATCCCCAGTAAAATTTTTGTTCTTCTGCGGATTTTTCTCTTTTCTTCTGCTTTCTTTACATGTTTTCTTACATTTTCCTGCATATCCCTATCTCTCCCTATTTAAGGAATCCCATTTTACTCAATGGCCAGAATCGAAAAGCCACCTTTCCAATTATCTGATCTTCTGCCACACACCCAATGGCTGAACTCCGGCTGTCAACCGATACTGAACGATGGTCTCCCATCACAAAATATTTGCCCTCCGGCACCTGATAAGGAAAATCAATATCACATTCCCCTAAATCTTTCTTTATTGCATATGGTTCATCTAATTTTTCACCATTTACATATACATTGCCGTCTTCGTCTATATCTATGTAATCACCTGCAGTTCCTATGACCCTTTTTACAAGAATCTTACTCTGATAGTAAAAGCCGATGATATCTCTCTGTTTGATTTTTGTGGTTTTCTTTATTACTACCAGTTCACCATTCTCTAATGCCGGTTCCATGCTCTTGCCCGAAACCTGCAATACCGGTACTAATCTTGTTGCAATCAATACTGAAATTGCTGCCACCACAAGCAGTATTCCGAGTGCACTGAAAAGATGCTGCTTCTTCTCTCTGTGAGCCTGTTCCGCCCGTATACTTTGAAGTGCCACATCTAATTCTATTTTCTTGTCCTTATTCCCGTCATTTTCTTCTGTAGTTTCCTGCAAATCCTTCTGGAGTCCCTCTATAATTTCAATCAACTCCCAGCGTTTCAGCTTGCGGAAATCCTTATCTGCCACAAACTGCACCCCCTGTTATTCTTTTGCTGCCCTTATTATGACCTTCCCCTGTCTTTTCATGCATGTGATTTTTCTTTTGTGTTGAATGCAAGTATATATTTTTTTTGTATAGAATTATGTCATATTCTGGCATATAGATTTGATTTTTTCTAACGAAATAATCAGACTAATTTAATTTGATATCGTTCTTATAAAGTAAAAAAAGAGACGTAACTTACACTTCTGTAAATTACGTCTCTTTTATTTTACTTAATCGTCAGATTCTTCTGTCTAATCAGCTAATCTTATTTGTAAAGTTCAACTAATCTTAACAGATGTTCATAACGAGCCTTTGCAGCTTCCTCAGATGCTTTGAACAGTTTTTCTGCTCTGTCTGGGAAGGAACGTGTTAATCTGCTGTAACGTGTCTCGTTATTTAAGAAATCCTGGTAAGATCCATCACCTGGCTTAGAAGTCAATGTGAATGGGTTCTTTCCTTCTGCTTTCAATGCCGGGTTGTATGAGAATAAGTTCCAGTAACCTGCTGCTACTGCTTTCTTCATCTCATCCTGGCAGTGGTTCATTCCACCCTTAACACCGTGTAACTCACATGGAGCATATCCGATGATAAGTGAAGGTCCGTTGTATGCTTCTGCTTCAGCAATTACCTTAACAGCATTTGCCATATTTGCACCAAGAGCGATCTGTGCTACATATACATAGCCGTAGCTCATAGCGATTTCTGCAAGACTCTTCTTGCCAACCTCTTTACCAGAAGCAGCGAACTGACAAACCTCACCGATGTTAGAAGCTTTAGAAGCCTGTCCACCTGTATTAGAGTACATCTCTGTATCGAATACCATTACGTTTACGTTCTCACCGGAAGCAAGTACATGGTCTAATCCGCCGAAGCCGATATCGTAAGCCCATCCATCACCACCGAAGATCCATACAGACTTCTTAGCAAGGTAATTCTTCTTATCTAATGCATCCTTAGCATCCGGGCATCCTGCTGCTGCAGCTTTCTCTAACTCAGCAACTAATGCTTCTGTTGCAGGTGTATTAGCTTTTGTATCATTCTTAGTCTCTTCGAACTTGTCAAATGCAGCCTTTAATTCTGCGCTTGCTTTATCAGACTCAGCACATTTCTTAGCGCTTGCAATTGCCTGCTCACGAAGAACTTTCTGTCCGATTTCCATACCAAAACCATGCTCAGCGTTATCCTCGAATAAGGAGTTTGCCCAAGCCGGACCTTTCTTGGAATCTTTGTTTACTGTATATGGTGATGTTGCTGCAGGACCGCCCCAGATAGAAGAACATCCTGTTGCATTGGAAATATACATATGCTCACCAAATAACTGAGTAATCAAACGAGCGTAAGATGTCTCTGCACAACCTGCACAAGAGCCTGAGAACTCAAGCAATGGCTGATTGAACTGGGAACCTTTAACGGTATTGTCTGCCGGCATACCAGGTTTCTTTCCAACGTTTGCTACTAAGTAATCGAATACTGGCTGCTGATCTGCCTGTGATTCCTGAGGAACCATTTCGATTGCGCCTACTGGACATACAGTAATACACTCACCACATCCCATACAGTCTAATGGAGATACGCTCATTGTATATTTGTACTCGCCAGCCTTTGGCTTTGTATCAGCAAGTTTTGTCTGCTCTGGAGCAGCTTTTACTTCTGCTTCGTCTAACATGAATGGACGAATGGTTGCATGTGAACATACGAATGCACACTGGTTACACTGAATACATTTCTCAGCATTCCATGTAGGAACGGTTACGGCTGTACCACGTTTCTCATATGCTGCTGCGCCATGTTCGAACTGTCCATCCGGATTCTTTGCAAATGCAGATACTGGAAGGCTGTCTCCGTCCATCTTGGAGATTGGCTCCATTAAGTCTCTTACCATCTTAACAGTCTCAGGACGACCGGTTAATTCCTTCGGAGCTGGATCTGCTTCTGGGTTAGACCAGGATGCTGGAACTTCAACCTTATGTACTGCGTCTACACCAGCGTCGATAGCTTTGTAGTTCATTTCTACGACAGCATCACCCTTCTTACCGTAGGATTTCTTAGCTGCTGCTTTCATGAATTCTACTGCATCGTCGATAGGCATAACGTTTGCAAGTTTGAAGAATGCAGACTGTAAAATTGTGTTGGTACGTTTACCCATACCAATTTCAATTGCTTTGTCAATTGCATTGATTGTATATAACTGAATGTTGTTATCAGCAATGTATTTCTTTGCTTCAGCATTCAGATGATGAGCTAACTCTTCGTCTGACCACTGGCAGTTAATCATGAATACTCCGCCTGGTTTAACATCCTGGGCCATCTTGAATCCTTTGGTTACATAAGATGGGTTGTGGCATGCTACGAAGTCAGCCTGGTTGATGTAATATGGGCTCTTGATTGGCTTGTCACCGAATCTTAAGTGGGAAATTGTTACACCACCGGTCTTCTTAGAGTCATACTGGAAGTATGCCTGGATGTATTTATCTGTGTGGTCACCGATAATCTTAGTAGAGTTCTTGTTAGCACCTACAGTACCGTCTCCACCAAGACCCCAGAACTTACACTCTACAGTTCCTTCTGCAGATGTGATAGGTGCTGGCTTAACCTCTGGTAAGCTTAAGTTTGTAACGTCATCTACGATACCTACTGTAAATCTGCTCTTTGGAGCATCTTTTTCCAGTTCTTTGTAGATAGCGAATACAGATGAAGGAGGAGTATCCTTAGATCCTAATCCGTAACGGCCGCCACATAATACAACGTCGTTTAATCCTGCTTCACGTAATGTTGTAGCTACGTCTAAGTATAATGGGTCGCCTAATGCTCCTGGCTCTTTTGTTCTGTCAAGAACAGCAACTTTCTTTGCAGTCTTTGGAAGAACTTTTAATAAGGAAGCAGATACCCAAGGACGATACAGACGAACTTTGATTAATCCGACTTTCTCTCCTGCTGCTGTTAAGTAGTCGATTACTTCTTCTGCTACGTCACAGATAGATCCCATTGCTACGATAACACGGTCTGCATCTGCTGCTCCATAGTAGTTGAATAAGTCATAATCTGTACCAAGTTTTTCATTGATTTTGCCCATGTATTTCTCAACGATAGCCGGTAACTCATTGTAAGCTGTATTACAAGCTTCACGATGCTGGAAGAAAACGTCTCCGTTTTCATGAGAACCACGCATTGCTGGATGCTCTGGGTTTAATGCATGCTCACGGAATGCTTTTACAGCGTCCATGTTGCACATTTCTTTCAAATCTGCGTAATCCCATTTCTCGATTTTCTGAATCTCATGAGATGTACGGAATCCATCGAAGAAGTTGATGAATGGAACTTTTCCTTCAATTGTTGCAAGATGAGCAACTGGGCTTAAGTCCATAACTTCCTGTGGGTTTGTCTCACATAACATAGCGAAACCTGTCTGACGACAAGCATATACGTCACTGTGATCACCGAAAATATTTAAGGACTGGGTTGCAACGGTACGTGCTGATACATCAAATACACATGGAAGCTGCTCTCCAGCGATTTTGTACATATTAGGGATCATTAATAAAAGACCCTGGGATGCGGTAAATGTAGTGGTTAAAGCACCTGCTGCAAGAGAACCATGTACGGCACCTGCTGCTCCTGCCTCTGATTCCATTTCTACGACTTTAACCTGATTTCCAAAGATATTCTCCTGACCTGCTGCGGACCACTGGTCTACGGAGTCAGCCATTGGACTGGACGGGGTAATAGGATAAATAGCTGCAACGTCTGTGTATGCATAAGCTACATGAGCTGCTGCTGTATTACCGTCCATTGATTGTTTTGCTCTGGACATTATTTATTCCTCCTTATTTAAATAAAAAACTTATGTCTTATCGACCTAAATCACATTTTAGCATTTTATTTGTCGATTATCAAGATTATGGACTGTACGAAATGAAGAACAATCACGAATTTCTTCTATAAGAAGTTTTAGTTGCTTTTCCACTGTTTTTCTAGTATGATACGAATTGGTGCATAAGCATGAAAGCACCGTAAATTCAAAGAGTCAGGAGATTTGATTATGATAAGTGCAAACAATGTAACTTTACGAATCGGGAAGAAAGCCTTGTTTGAAGATGTAAATATTAAATTCACGGAAGGCAACTGCTACGGTCTGATTGGTGCCAATGGTGCCGGTAAATCTACTTTCTTAAAGATTTTATCCGGACAATTAGACTCCACCAGCGGCGATGTGGTTATTACACCGGGACAGCGTCTTTCCTTCCTGCAGCAGGACCACTTCAAATATGATGAGTACTCCGTTTTAGATACCGTTATCATGGGAAACAAACGTCTCTATGATATCATGAAAGAGAAGGATGCTATCTATGCAAAAGAGGATTTTTCCGATGAAGATGGTATCCGTGCCAGTGAACTGGAAGGCGAATTTGCTGAAATGGACGGCTGGAATGCAGAATCCGATGCTGCCATGTTATTAAATGGTCTTGGCATCCCGACAGAAGACCACTACACCACTATGCGTGACCTTCCGGGTGCTACCAAGGTTAAGGTACTCTTAGCCCAGGCATTGTTCGGTAATCCGGACATTCTGCTCTTAGACGAGCCGACCAACCACTTAGACTTAGATGCCATTGCATGGCTGGAAGAATTCTTAATTAACTTTAACAACACTGTAATCGTCGTATCCCACGACCGTTACTTCTTAAATAAGGTATGTACTCATATTGCCGATATCGATTATGGCAAGATTCAGTTATATGCCGGTAACTACGATTTCTGGTATGAGTCCAGCCAGCTTCTTGTTAAGCAGATGAAAGAAGCCAATAAAAAGAAGGAAGAAAAGATTAAAGAGTTACAGGAGTTCATTTCCCGTTTCTCTGCGAATGCTTCCAAATCCAAACAGGCAACTTCCAGAAAACGTGCCCTTGAAAAAATCGAGCTGGATGAAATCAAACCTTCCAGCCGTAAATATCCTTACATTGATTTCCGCCCACAGCGTGAAATTGGTAATGAGGTTCTTACCGTAGAGGGGCTAAGCAAAACTATCGATGGCGTAAAAGTATTAGACAATGTATCCTTTATCTTAGGACATGATGATAAAGTAGCTTTTGTCGGAAGCAACGAGCTTGCCAAAACTACCCTCTTTAAGATTCTTGCCGGTGAAATGGAGCCGGATGAAGGAACTTACAAATGGGGTGTTACGACTTCCCAGTCCTATTTTCCGAAGGACAATACCGAAATCTTTGATACTGACCTTGTTATCACAGACTGGCTGACCCAGTATTCTGAAATCAAAGACGCTACTTATGTACGTGGTTTCTTAGGAAGAATGCTTTTTGCCGGTGAAGACGGCATGAAGAAAATGAGAGTCCTTTCCGGAGGAGAAAAAGTTCGTGTGCTGCTCTCACGTATGATGATTCAGGCTTCCAATGTCTTAATCTTAGATGAGCCTACCGACCACTTAGACATGGAATCTATTACTGCATTAAACAACGGTCTGATTAAATTCCCGGGTGTTGTACTCTTCGCCTCCCGTGACCACCAGTTCACACAGACCACTGCCAACCGCATTATGGAGCTTCTTCCAAATGGTGGTCTCATTGATAAGATTACCACTTACGATGAATACTTAGAAAGTGATGAAATGGCAAGAAAACGTCAGGTTTACTCCATGAGTGAAGAAGATGAGAATGATAACTAAAAATAGCTTTTAAGATAGAAAGCAGGTGTTCTAATCGGAACACCTGCTTTTTTGCTTTACCGAAAATTGCTTTCCTGTAACACACGTTTCTTGTTATTTGCATATATTATTTATACCTGACATTTACACCATCATTATGCGAATCATAATTATTAACCGGTCACTTAGGTTGTCGTATTATAAATCTCTCCGGTATTATAATTGTAGGTATATGTACCTGTATTACCATATGTATTGCCCCTGGATGCTTCCCGTTCTGCATAATAATCTGCTAAAGATGCTTTTGCAGATACCTGATATCCATAGGAACCATTTCCATTGAACAAAGATTTTACCAAAGACATATCTGCCTTCTTAAAGGTATCCTCATCAATACTGAGTTTGTTATCTGCACCAACGGTAATTCCAACCTTAGAAAGTAACTTTTCATTGGAATCCGTAGTCCGAACCATGGAAGAAACTGCATTGAGAATTCCATTGGTATTGGAATCTTCTGATTTCTTCAGCAGGTTATTGTAGCTGTCTACGAAAGCACTTACTTTCTTATAAATTGCGTCTTTATCATAATCTGTTGTGGTATTACCCTTTGCATCGGTTGTTGTTACTTTGTTAAATACAGACTTCTTGGTCTTATCCAGTAAAGCATCGGATGCACCCTTCAACTCTTCCGCAGCATCTTCAATTTTTGCTAATGTCTTAGTATCATCCTTTGCAGTAGACGTTGAAGTCTTCTTGTTTGTCTCTACAATCTTGCTGGCAGAATCATTTCCACCATAATATGCCTTCATCAGTTTAAAATAGGAACCGGTACGAATTGCAGAATAGTCAGCAATATTAATTCCTAACAAACCGCTGTTTGAAGTTCTGCTTCCATTTGATAATCCGGAAAACAATGTGTTAATTGAATTCGAATCATAATTTGAAATGCCTATCATATAATCACTCCTTTGATATCTGATGTGTAACATCCTTGTCCCACGTCTGCCTATTGTTAATGCTATTATAGCATTTTAGGCACAGGATTGCAACATTGTGTAAAATTCACAACTTTTTATGTGATTTTTTTCATCTATTGTAACTTTTCACAAAGTTTTTATGGTTTGTTCATAGTTTTGTCATATTTATAGCATACTATAGAACCATCAAAAGAAACTCATGTTTTTAGATATATTTTTTCATAATAGCCTCGGCATCCGAAAGATGTCGGGGCACTCCTCATTTTAGGAATAATTTTTTATGTTGGCTGGATACCATGTTGGCAATTCGAAGAATAACAGGATTTCATGGGGTTCTATGTTGATTCGACATGAAATACCTGCAGTTCTTAGCACATATTTTTCTTGATTACAAAATGTCTTTCCGTTGCTTTGACTGACTATCCGCACTGTCCGCCAAAGACGGATGTTACACAAGATTTATAAGGGGCACTAAGAATTTCGAAACATATTGTGTTTTGCCCGGCAACCGGTGCAAATTCACATCCATGTTCAGATTGCACCTCGCCGGCACATCCTGTGCCGGCGTTGCCGGTTGCAATACGAAATTCTAAGTGCCCCTAATAAATTGTGTCATACATCCGTCCTTTTGACGAACCGTGCGGATAGTTTGTCAAACATTGGAAAGACACTTTATATTGTAAAAAGAAAAATATGTAATTTAGAACTGCGGTATTTTATGCCTGACATAGAAACCTGTTAAATCCTGCAATGCTTTGTTATTCAACATTATTGGTATCAAGTCAACATTAAAATCCATCCTACAAATTTTCAATCTGCCAGTCTATCGGTGCTACTCCATGCTCTTCTAAAAATGCATTCGCCTGTGAGAAATGTTTGCATCCGAAGAAACCACGGTATGCCGAAAGCGGGCTTGGATGAGGTGCTTTTAATATCAGATGCTTCGGATTGGTAAGCATCGGAATTTTGCTCTGTGCCGGTCTGCCCCACAGCATATAGACAACTGGTCGATCCTGGGCATTGACCGCCTGGATAATGGCATCCGTAAAATGCTCCCATCCTTTGCCCTGATGGGAATTCGCCTGATGTGCACGGACGGTCAGAACCGTGTTCAATAATAATACACCCTGCTTTGCCCATTTTTCCAGATAACCATTGTCAGGGATATAGCAGCCAAGGTCATCCTGTAGTTCTTTATAGATGTTCTGTAAAGATGGTGGAATCTCTTTCTGATCCGGCAGTACGGAAAAACTAAGACCATGTGCCTGATGTTCATTATGGTATGGATCCTGTCCCAAAATCAGCACCTTTACTTCTGAAAGCGGTGTTAAGTGCAAGGCATTAAAGATATCATCTGCCGGTGGATATACCACATGGGTGCTGTATTCTTTTTTTACAAAATCATATAAATCTCTGTAATATGGCTTTTTAAACTCGGCAGATACACTGTCCAGCCAGTCATTGGTAATCATTGCCATAGTTTTATCTCCTTACTGATACCCCGCGACCTGCAAGATAATTCTTAAGGTCCATAATTTCAAGTTCTTTATAATGGAATAATGATGCTGCCAGTGCTGCATCTGCTTTACCTTCTGTCAAAGCTTCATAGAAATGCTCTTTCGTTCCGGCTCCACCGGAAGCAATGACCGGGATAGATACATTTTCTGCAATCTGTCTGGTCAGTTCCAAATCGTAACCGGCTTTCGTGCCATCACAGTCCATACTGGTCAAAAGAATTTCTCCGGCTCCAAGCTTCTCGACTTTCATTGCCCATTCTACCGCATCAATACCTACATCAATTCTTCCGCCATTTTTATAAATGTTCCAGCCGCTGCCATCTTCTCTTCTTCTCGCATCAATGGCAACAACCACACACTGGCTTCCGAATTTGTCTGCCGCATCACTGATTAACTGTGGTGTATTAATTGCAGAAGAATTAATGGAAATCTTGTCTGCGCCTTCCCTAAGCAGCACTTTAAAATCTTCTACACAGCGGATTCCTCCGCCTACGGTAAATGGAATAAATACATTTTCCGCTACACGTCTTACCATATCTACTACTGTATTACGGTTATCCGAAGATGCTGTAATATCCAGAAATACCACTTCATCTGCTCCGGCTTTATCATAGGCTGCCGCAATTTCCACCGGGTCACCGGCATCTCTTAAATTCACAAAGTTCACACCTTTTACAACTCTTCCATCATTGACATCCAGACATGGAATAATTCTCTTGGTAAACATTATTTCACACCTCCCTGTAATGACGCAAAGTTCTTAAGTATCTTCAGTCCAACGGAGCTGCTCTTCTCCGGATGGAACTGGCAGGCAAAGATGTTGTCCTGCTCCACAGATGCATGAATAGTGACTCCATATTCTGTAGTTGCTTTTACAATTTCTTCATACTTTGCCTGTAAATAATAAGAATGCACGAAATATACATAGGCATCCATCGGCACATCCTGAAATAGTCTTCCATTATTCTGTAAATGCAGGGAATTCCAACCGATATGCGGAATTTTCAGTCCATAGGTATCCGGAATCCGTACAATCTTTCCCTCTAAAAGTCCAAGTCCTTCTACTCCTTCTGACTCTTCGCTTCCTTCAAACATCAGCTGAAGTCCGAGGCAGATTCCAAGGAATGGCACTTTTCTTTCGCATACTTCATGGATGACCTTGTCCAGTTCATAGCGTTTCAGATTATCCATTGCCACACCAAAAGAACCAACGCCCGGTAAAATCACCTTATCTGCCTGTTCAATGGTATGAAAATCTCTTGTAATTACGCTTTCCTCGCCCAGATATGCTAATGCTTTTTCCACACTCTTTAAGTTTCCTGCATCATAGTCAATAATTGCTATCATAATGTTCTCCTATTCCAGTCCTGCTGCTGCAAGTATCTCCTGAATTGCCTTTGTATAATCTGTTCTCTTTGTCATGGCATGCAATTCTGCTGCTTTTTCCTCTGATACACCAAAATGGTCTGATAACTGCTGCAAAATCTGATTCTTCAGTCCTGCCATTTCATCTGTTATCTCATATTCCTGAGCCAGGTCTGCACCATCTACGCATCTGCCATATCCACGAATCAACGCATCCAAAGCCATTTCATTTTCATTGATTCCGCTTAAGCTCTCATAAGACTGATATTCGCTCTGTATGGAAGCCAGCACCTGTGCTTTCTTATAGAAATTCTCGTCTTTTCCCTTTACAGAAGAACCGGCTACGGTCTGGAATGCTGTTACATAGGAGCCGCTTGCAAAATCATCCTTTGCCTGCTGCATATCCTGTCCATACTGTAAATTGGAGCTTCCCAGCAAAATCAAGATTAGAAGGGAAAGTGCCATAATAAAAATCAGAATAACCGGCTTCTTCGGAAGAGGCGGCGTACGGTCTATTTCTTTTGGAGGCTTCTCTTTCTTTACCTTTGGCGCCTTCTCCTTCTTCGCCTTTTCCTTCTTTTCTTTTTTCTCTTTCTTTTTCTTCTCTTTCTTTCCCTTCTTACCGGCTCCCTCGTCTGCATCCATCTCTTTTAAGATTTCTCTATTTTCGGATGAAATGCTGCCAAGGCTGTCATCTTCTGCAATCTTTGTATCATCCTCTTCTTCATCCGGTCCAAATAAAACGGACATAATTTTACTGAAGAATCCCTGTTTTTTTCTCTTTTCCTTTGCTTCCTTTAAATCCTTTAATTCTTCGATACTTCCAAGGCGTTCAAATTCATCCTGGACCTCACTGTCCTCATCTTCTGAATGCTCTAATTCTTCTCCATTTTCATCTGCTTTCAGCAAATCGCCGATATCGGATAAGTCAGCATCTCCGGATAACATATCCATAAGATTAATGGCATCATCATCTTCTGAAAGAAGTGGTTCCTCTTCCTCAGATTCTGTCTTTGATGCTTCTGGTATCTCTGCCGCCGAATCTTCATCCAGCGTATCAAAAAAGCCCAGAGGCTCTTCTTCCTCGGAAGCATCATCTTCCGGTGTTTTCGACGTATCCATATGTTCTTCCTCTCCGGAATCGCCCACTTTCTTCCGGACAGCGTCCATGATGTCATCCACATCTTCCATCATATCTGACGGTGCAGACCCATCTGTTGCCATATCTGTGCCCTCTGATGAGACTGGCTCTGAAGCATCCCGCAGCTGATTGGTTTCTTCTGACTGGTTTGCTGCTTCCGGCTGTTTTGTTGCAAAAGCTGCCTCCATATCGGATGTCTGGTCTTCATTGACATCAATATCTGCCTGATTTGATGCCTCTTCGTCTAATTCCATTTCGAATTCCTGCAGGAAATCATCTGCTGCTCCTGTTGCCAGCTCCTGTTCAAATTCATGCAGGAAACCTGTGCCGGAGTAATCCTCGTGTTTCTTCTCTACCGTTTTTTTCTCCCGCTCTCTTGGCTTTGCAGCTTCTTCATTCATTGATTGAATCAAATTCTCGATATCCTTCTTATTATTTCTTCTGTTAGCATCTGAAACTGAATTCAGCAAATCGTCCAGATAATCTTCACTCTTACTCAAATTTATACCTCCATGTATCCAAGTTGCCTGTATATCTGCTTACAGGGTCTGCCACAACATCTCCCAGCAGATGCCGGACAGCGTAAAGGAAAGGGATGTGATGTAACATCACACCCCTTTGTCTGCGTTCTTTCCTTACTTTCCAGTCTGGTCAATCAGTCTGTCGATAGCCTGTACCAGACTTCCAATCTCCGGTTTAGTCAATTGGGCGTCTGCTCCGAGTGATTCACCTTTTCTTCTCATTTCATCATTTACCAGGGAAGAGAAAATGATTACCGGAATATCATGCATGTTATCGTTCTCTTTTACCAGTTTTGTTAACCGGTGTCCGTCCATCAATGGCATCTCGATATCAGTAATAATACAATGTACTTTATCTTTTACATTGCCAGCTTTCTCATAAGCACAAAGCTTGTCCCATGCTTCCTGTCCGTTCATATTGACATTCAGGTTGGTATAACCTGCTTTCTTCAGACAATCTGTAATCAATTTACTTAATAAGGGGGAATCCTCTGCAATCATAATCGGGGAATCATTACGGTTACGATTTTCCAGATGCTCTACATCAGATACCTTAAGTCCTGTTTCCGGGCTGATATCAGAAATAATTTTTTCAAAGTCAAGAATAACAATCAACTGTCCATCCAGTTTAATGACTCCGGTTGATACACCCTTGTCCTGGACATTAATCGTTGCATCCGGTTTGATAATCTCTGACCAGGAGACACGATGAATTCCAATAACCTGATCTACATGGAATGCAATATTTAATTTATTAAAGTTTGTGATAATAAACAAACCTTTTCCTTCTTCATCCTGCATACCCAGACATCTTCTCAGGCTGATTACCGTCAGCATGGTATCTCGTGGCATAAAGATTCCTTCCACACTCGGATGTGCATTTGGTACCGGGGTTACCGGCTGATAGGATAAAATCTCACGAATCTTCGCTACGTTAATTCCGTAATGATTATCCCCTAAAGTAAACTCCAGCACTTCCAGTTCGTTCGTACCATTTTCTAACAGAATATTTGTCTCCATTTATGTTTTCCTCCCAAGGTCATTTCTTAGAATATTTCTATTTCAAATTATAACATAATATTACATAAAAATGCACCGTTTTTTTACAATTCTTTAGATATTTTTACTATTTTATAGATTACAGGTCTTATGTACCGTGTTTTCGACTACTTCCAGAGAGATTTTACTCAAATCTTCCGGTGTACCTTCCGGCACCTCAAAGAGTAAAACCGTATCTGTGCCACTTCCTGCTTCAATAGTCCCCTGATATGTGCCAAGGTCATTTAACAGAATTGAGACCTGTGCAACAGCTTCCACGCTGTCATTTAATGTCATGCGGAATGACACCTTGCGGCTTAACATATCACAA
The DNA here is from genome assembly GCF_003478915.1 of Roseburia sp. AF25-13LB. NCBI lineage: Bacteria > Bacillati > Bacillota > Clostridia > Lachnospirales > Lachnospiraceae > Roseburia > Roseburia sp. AF25-13LB. Next base: position 124,349 of record NZ_QUFO01000005.1, on the reverse strand, counting down.
TCAACTGCTTCGGTTCCGGCATTGTTTAAATGAAAATGTAAAACCAGATACTTATTTCCAGCGGTCGGCTCTACGATATAAGACGAATCCTGCTGATAGACGGAAGCAAATTCTGCCCCAGTATACTGCACATCAATGCCCGGTATTGCCACTGCATCGTTTAAGGACACACTGTTGTCCGATGCCGCATTCTCCGGAGTTCCTGTTGCATCTCCACCTTCTGATGGCATCTGCTCAGTGGAATCCGGCTGTTCCACAGCCTCGGTATCTGCAGTCTCTGTTGTCTCTTCACTCTTCGATAGTCTTACAATTCCATCCTGCTGCTTTATATTATACTTTGATACTACATGTGCTGCATAATCTACAATTGTCTGTTCTTCCTGCTCTGTTAATTCAATCGGCTGCTCTCCGCATCCGCCTAATAATAACGCAGCCAACAGCACACATGCCGTTGTTTTTATCTTTCTGTCTCTCATAGGCACTCCTTAACTTATCAATCTATTCCCATGTTAGCATTTTTCCGGCTTTCAGGCAATAGTTATTTCACGTTCTTCCTCGTTATCATCGCGATTGCTGGTGTCTAATTCTATCCAGAATTCCACACCATCCTCATGGTTAATGACTCCGCACTGCTGATGCATGGAATCCATAATTGCTTTTACAATGGACAGACCAATTCCGCTGCCTCCATAAGCTCTGGTTCTTGCTTTATCTACCTTATAGAATTTAATCCAGATATTATCAATGTCTTCTTCCGGAATCGGCTTTCCGGTATTAAACACGCTGACTCTTACTACATCCTGCTTACATTCATAAGAAATTTTAATCCGGTTTTCACCTTCCAAATGGTTGATTGCATTGCTCAGATAATTGGTTATAACTTCTTCTATCTTAAATTCATCCGCCCATACAAAAAACGGCTGCTCGTCAAATTCCAGAATAGCTCCCTTCTGTTCTAAGATAATGGCATTACTGGCAGTTACTCCACGTATCAGTTCGGTGATATCAAACCGTTCCATCACAATAGCATCATTCCCAAATTCCAGCTGATTCAAAGTAAGAAGTTTCTTTACCATGCGGTTCATCTTCTCTGCTTCATCTGTAATGACCTCACAATAGAAATTTCTGCTCTCCGGATCGTCCTGCACACATTCCTGTAAGCCTTCTGCATAACCCTGAATCAGTGCCAGAGGTGTCTTTAACTCATGTGAAACATTTGACAGAAAATCTTTTCTCATCTCGTCAATCTGTTCCTTCTTTTCGATATCTATCTTCAATTCATTATTGGCACTCTTTAATTCCGATATGGTCCGCTCTAAGATTTCCGATAGCTGATTCATATGCTCGCCCAACTGTTCAATCTCATTATCTCCCTTGACCTCATACTTCGCATCAAAGTCGAATTCTGCCATTTTCTTGGATATATCTGTAAGCCGCAGAATTGGGTTAGTAATACGGCGGGTAACAAAAAAAATGATAATACCACTCACTATTACCGCAACAACTCCTACATCCATCAGCAGACGATTAGACACCTGCGCACTTTCCTTGATACTTTCCAATGGAGTTCTCGCCAGCAAAAGATTACCATCTGCCAGGGTTCCCCAGAGAATCAGATAATCCGATTCCAGCCTGGTATCCTCTTTTTCTCCCATGACATAATTGTCGTTTGCTTTCAGTACTTTCATATTAAGATGCATATCATCATTCTGCACACTTGCCATGATAATTTCCATAAACTGCATCCTGAGATTTTCCACACCATTGGTAGAAGAACGCACTACTGTACCATCGGATGTAATAATTAAAATCGTCAGGTTACCATTGGAACAGATTTTTTCAAAATCTATATCATAATCTGATGTATTTAAGATTCCCTGTTCACTTGCCGCATTAATCTGCTGGAACCCATTTTCCAGCACTTCCTGCTTATAGCGGGTATAATAGCCTTCCAGCAGGGTAACATTAAGAAGCCAGCACAGTAATACCGTGCCGGCCACTAATCCAACGATAGTCAATGTAATCTGCGCTGTAATGGAATGCTGTTTTTTCTTATTCTTTGCCATATATCTTCCACCTTATCACATTTTATTGCGGTGCATCAATGTCCAGCTTATAGCCCATACCCCAGATTGTCTTGATATAATCACCTTTTTCGCCCATCTTGCTGCGCAGCTTTTTCACATGGGTATCGATGGTTCTGGCATCACCGAAATAATCATAATTCCATACATGATTCAGAATTTTCTCACGGGATAAAGCAATTCCCTTATTCTCCATGAAATATGCCAGAAGCTCAAATTCTTTATAGCTCAAATCAATATTTTTGCCGTCAATTGTTACCATATGGGCAGCCTTGTCCATTACAATGCCACCTACTTCCAGCACATCATCTTCTGTATAATTGCCGGTTCTCCGCAAAATTGCCTCTACCCTTGCCACCAGGATCTTCGGGCTGAATGGTTTACTGATATATTCATCCACACCAAGTTCAAATCCCAAAAGCTCATCACTTTCTTCACTCTTGGCTGTCAGCATGATAATCGGTGTCTTGGAACTTTCCCTGATTTCCCGGCATACATCCCAGCCGTTCATCTTCGGCATCATAACATCCAGAATGATCAATGCAATATCTTTATTTTTATAAAATACGTCTAAGGCTTCTTCTCCGTCTCCTGCCTCTAACACTTCAAAGTTCTGTTTTACCAGGAAATCCCTCACCAGCTTACGCATACGGCTTTCATCGTCTACCACCAGAATTTTACGTTTTTCCATATTTGCTTCCCTCTTCTTTTTTCTATAGTTTAACGGATAAATATGTCAAATTTGTGTTCTTCTGCGATTTAATTCTGCTTTTCCAAAGCATCCAGTGCCGCTTCTCTTTCATCCAGTTCCTGTTCCCACTCTTCATATTTATTAATGATTTTCGTCTCATAATTTAAGATTGTGGTACTGCCACTGGTAAGGCTGATGGCAAACATGGCAATAACAATAATAATCAGCACAATATTCACAGAAAGTAAGATGCGGCAGCGCTTCTGTAATTTCGTTTCCTGTTGTTCCTCTGAATTTTTATCAGCATTTTCATTCTGGTGCTCACCAGATTTTTCTTTGCCAGCTACATGGTCAAGGTCTAAGCCCATATCTTTCACCGGAATACCTGGTATTTCGGATGCATCCACCCCGGGCAGTCCCTTCAGATAATCCTGCAGTTCTTTTAGATAGGCATATCCTATCGGTGTATGGAACAATTCCTGAGCCATAATTCTCTGGTAGATTTCCTGTACCATCTGTGGATTATCCATGTTCATATTATCATGTATGTACTGGATTCCTTCCACTTCCTTTTTGGCCAATTTTGCCTGTTCTTCATTTTCAAATACGAATCCACTTACTTCCCAGACTTTGCCATCTAATTCTTTTTGTTCCATATTTCCTCCTGCAATTTACAATCTCAGAAAAGTCTTTTTATAAAATGGTGCAACCTCACCAATCAGCTCCATTGCCTTTTCGTCTGCTTCATGCATATCAAGACGCATATAGCCAAGGGACGGCTTTACAGCTTCAGCAATTCCTTCAAAGACGCTCTTTCTCTCACCCTTAAACTCTACAACCAGCAAATAACTAATGTCATCCTTACGTTCAATCTTCGTTACCAGATATGCTTTCTTAATATTCTTCTGTTTCTTCATATATTCACTGAGTATCTGTTTCAGTTCATCCGCCTCCGCAATTGGCTCACCAACAAATACACCCGTTTTCTTTTCAACAAGATTGCCAGATGCCATCTCAGCTTCCTGCCTCTTATAGCGTTTGAAATAACCTATAATAATTTTCTTCCGGTTCTCTTCTACCCGAAGTTCCATACTGCCCGGATTGATTACAAAATCTCGCTCTCCCGAAATCTTCATCAGCTGATCAAAACTGACTTTCTGTCCCTTCCATTCCTTTACATTATAAATCTTCTGGAAACTCTGCCAGTCTGTATACACCGGCATCCACTGTGCTCCATTGCTATCCTGTAACAATGCAAACTGAAGGGCTGTTCCCTTTTTTCCGTCTGCATCCTTTTCTTCCTTCGGGTCCTCTACCACTTTTACCGGACATAAGAATTCCCCGCGGACTACCTCTTTTAACATACGGTCACATAAGAACTGCTCCGCACGTTTCCACTGTTCATCTTTCTTTTCTTCAAATAAAATCTGTCTGTGTCTTGCCATTGCAAGAATCAGAGCCGGATTTACAACCGGAATCTGTGCTTTGGAAAGCTCGGAAAAATCCGGTGGTGGAAGCAAATCATCTCTTTTTAATCTGCAGGAATAGCTTCCCACATCCAGTATCAGATCTTCCATACCCCACCAGTGGAGGTTTGCCCAGAAGAACATCTGCTTGTCTCCTCTGATTCCTTTTAATTCCAGTTCTACATTCTGCTCTTTATAATGTTCTATTGCCTTTTGGGCAAATTCTTTCGTTGAAAAGATTAATACACTTCCGTCCCCCATAACACGCGGGTAACCGGTATGCTTGTCCCATGCGCAGTAAAGCTCTTTGCATCCCTTTATTTTATCTGCCAGAATCTTGTTAAACACTTCTATCTTCTTTAAAAAGTTATCTGCCACAAAGGTTTTCTTCTTATGATGTACTTCTGCAGAACGAATCAGAAATTCCAGTTCCTCTAAAGTAAGCTTTGCAAGCTCCTGTTCATCCGGCATTTCATAATTCAAAAGATGGGTCTCTAATAATTCTTCTTTACGCTCTTTACTAATTTCCATGTTCTTCTCCTATATCTTTCCTTAAAACAATCACGTTATTTCTATTTTAATATAAAAACACTATAAAGTAAAATAGAATCCTTCCGGATTCTACTTTATCTTTCACGCAGTTTACATCAGTTCTTCAATGACTCCTGTTTCATTGTATTTTCTGCAGTCAATGACACGCTGATTGGAAGAACCTTTGAATTTTAATGTAATATCATATAGCTCTGCCACATAAGGGCCATCCACCAGCACATCGATTAAGGATAATAATTCTTTCGTATCCTCGGTATATCTTCTTCCCTCCGGTACCAAATCCTTATCCAGTACATATCCGGTATATGCCCATATGTCTTTTTCCGGATGTTCCGTCCGCACCCGCTTGATAAATGGAAGCAGTGCATGCTGGTTTTCCGGTTCAAAAGGGTCTCCTCCCAAAAGAGTCAGTCCCTTGATATAGGGAGATTCCAAAGATGCAAGAATTTCATCTTCTACTTCTTTTGTAAATTCCTCTCCATTTTTAAAGTCCCATGTTTCCGGCTGAAAACACTCTTTACAGTGGTTCCGGCAGCCGGATACAAACAGCACCGTTCTTACACCGGTGCCGTTCGCAATATCATTATATTTAATCGCTGAATAATGCATTTTCTTTTCACTTTCTTTTTATAAGTGAAGTACACGCTCCTTGATTTCCTGGGTTCTTCCCTGATTCCAGAACTGGGAACCAATATAACCACAGGTACGTCTTGCCACGTTCATCTTATCCTGGTCACGGTTGTGGCAATGCGGGCACTCCCATACTAATTTTCCATCATCATCTTTTACAATCTGAATCTCACCATCATAGCCACATACCTGGCAGTAATCGCTCTTGGTATTTAACTCTGCATACATGATATTCTCATAGATGAATTTCATTACAGATAAAACAGCATCCAGATTATCCTGCATGTTCGGAACTTCCACATAGCTGATTGCTCCACCCGGTGAAAGTGCCTGGAACTGGGATTCGAATTTCAGCTTGGTAAATGCATCAATGTTTTCGGTTACATGCACATGATAACTGTTGGTAATGTAATTCTTATCGGTAACACCCGGAATAACTCCGAAACGTTTCTGTAAACATTTTGCAAATTTATAGGTGGTAGACTCAAGCGGTGTCCCATATACGGAGAAATCAATATTTTCTTTCTCTTTCCACTCCTTGCAGGCATCATTTAACCGCTGCATTACCTTTAAGGCAAATGGTGTTGCTGCCGGGTCGGTATGTGGTTTTCCAGTCATATATCTGGTACATTCGCAAAGTCCTGCATAACCCAGTGAAATAGTAGAATATCCACCATATAAAAGCTTGTCTATGGTCTCGCCTTTTTTCAGACGGGCAAGTGCTCCGTACTGCCAGAGAATCGGTGCCACATCAGAAGGTGTCCCCTTCAGGCGGTTATGACGCGCCATCAATGCACGGTAGCAAAGGTCCAAACGCTCATCAAATAGCTTCCAGAATTTTTCAAAATCTCCGCCGGAAGAGCATGCCAGATCTACCAGATTCAAGGTTACCACGCCTTGATTGAAACGACCGTAGAACTTCGGCTTGCCAGCTTCATCATGATATACGGTAAGGAAGGAACGGCAGCCCATACAGGTATAGCAGTTGCCATCTTTTAATTCCTTCATTTTCTTCTCAGAAATATAATCCGGAACCATACGCTTTGCAGTACATTTTGCTGCTTTCTTAGTCAGATAATAGTATTCCGAATCCTCATGGATATTATCCTCTTCCAATACATAAATCAACTTTGGAAATGCTGGTGTAATCCATACGCCATCCTCATTCTTAACACCCTGATAACGCTGGTCCAGCACTTCCTCTATAATCATGGCAAGGTCTTTTTTCTCCTGCTCATTCTTTGCTTCGTTCAGATACATGAACACGGTTACGAATGGGGACTGTCCGTTGGTAGTCATCAGGGTTACTACCTGATACTGGATAACCTGTACGCCCCGCTCGATTTCTGCATGAAGTCTTCTTTCCACAATGCTGTTAATCTTCTCTTCGCTCAGCTCCACATCGCTCTCTTTTAATGTCTGCACCAGCTCTGCATGAATTTTCTCACGGCTGATCTGGACAAATGGTACTAAATGTGCCAGTGAAATACTCTGTCCGCCATACTGGGAGCTTGCCACCTGAGCAATAATCTGGGTTGCAATATTACACGCTGTAGAGAAAGAATGTGGCTTGTCAATTCTGGTTCCGCTGATAACGGTTCCGTTCTGTAACATGTCCTCTAAATTTACCAGATCACAGTTATGCATATGCTGTGCAAAATAATCTGCATCATGGAAATGGATAATTCCCTGTTCATGTGCCTCTACAATATCCTCCGGGAGAAGGAATCTTCTGGTAATATCCTTACTCACCTCACCAGCCATATAGTCACGCTGCACGCTGTTTACGGTTGAATCCTTATTGGAATTCTCCTGTTTTACTTCTTCATTATTACATTCAATCAGACTTAAAATCTGTTCATCCGTAGAGTTGGACTTACGTACCAGGGCACGTTTATAGCGGTAAGTAATGTATTTCCGGGCAACAGAAAAAGCCCTCTTGTCCATTAACTGATCCTCCACTAAGTCCTGAATATCTTCTACATTCAGGGCATGGTTGGCATCCTTACAGGAATCCTCTATATATTGTGCAATCTCCTTAATCTGGTCTGCAGTCAATCGTTCCGCTTCCACCACCTCATGGTTCGCTTTATTGATTGCAATAATAATTTTTGAAATGTCAAAAACAGCCTCTGCGCCGCTTCTTTTAATGATTTTCATTGAAATCCTCTCCCATAAAAAATAGTCTATTCGCATAAAATCGACACAAAACTGTACTAGATTTTGTGTCGAATCTCTTCAACGCATATACAGTATACCATATCTTGTGTTTTACGCAAGGGGAATATACAAGATTCGTGAATTTTTTTCAGAAAAATTTTTTTAGAATTTAACGCTTTTTTCATAATCTGGACAATTATTTTTCACAAAATCCGGGTATACTACAAATATCAATAGAGAACAGGTTCATCCCCCAATGTCTTGTCTCTCTATTTGATAAAACTTTTTTCATAAATTTTCATAACTCCCCTTTGTACCCCCGCAGTGCTGTGGGGGTATTACCTTTGTAAAACCATTTTTCAGACTGTAAAAACCCCGTCTCAAATATCAATGCGATATCGAAACGGGGCTTACTTCATTTTTAATCTATTTTTTAGAAATCTACTTCTGTGTCATAGTAACAGCATTTCAGCAGTTTTTCCATTTCTTCCTGACTTGGCTGTCTTGGGTTGGAGCCGGTGCAGGCATCCAAAATTGCATTGGCTGCAATCTCAGGCAGTCTCTCTAAGAATACTTCTTCCGGTACAAAGCCCTGCTCAGCCGGATAGCTGTCCGGTCCGTAGTTCTTAATACAGTGCGGAATATTCAAGTCATCATTCATCTTACGCAGGTACTGGATTAAAAGTGCGACTTTCTCGTCCAGTGTCTCTCCGCCAAGCTTCATAAAATCTGCAATCACGCCATAACGTTTCTTTGCAGTCTCATCCTTTGCATTAAATGCAATAACCTTCGGCAGATACATGGCATTAGCTGCGCCATGAATAATATGTGCACCGTAGTCGGCAAATGCGGCACCGGTCTTATGTGCCATAGAATGTACGATTCCAAGCAGTGCATTGGAAAATGCCATTCCAGCCAGACACTGGGCATTGTGCATGGCATCACGTTTTGCCATATCTCCGTTATAGGAATCAATCAGATCATGCTGAATCATTTCGATAGCATGGAGTGCCAGCGGGTCTGTATAATCACTGTTGGCAGTTGAAACATATGCTTCAATTGCATGCGTCATCGCATCCATTCCGGTATGGGCTACCAGCTTCTGCGGCATGGTCTCTGCCAGTTCCGGGTCAACGATTGCTACGTCCGGTGTAATCTCAAAATCCGCAATCGGATATTTGATTCCCTTCTCATAATCCGTAATAATGGAAAATGCAGTTACTTCTGTTGCAGTTCCTGAGGTAGAAGAAATTGCACAAAAATGTGCTTTCTTTCTTAATTTCGGAATTCCAAATACCTTACACATGTCTTCAAAGGTAATATCCGGATATTCATATTTAATCCACATTGCTTTTGCAGCATCAATTGGTGAACCACCACCGATTGCTACAATCCAGTCCGGTTTGAACTTCTCCATAGCGGCAGCACCCTTCATCACGGTCTCAACAGATGGATCCGGTTCAATTCCTTCAAACAGTTCCACTTCCATACCTGCTTCTTTCAGATATGCCTCTGCTTTATCCAGGAAACCAAACCGTTTCATGGAGCCTCCACCAACACAGATCATTGCGCGCTTTCCTTCGAAGTTCTTCAGTGCCTCCAATGCACCTTTGCCGTGGTATAAATCTCTTGGTAATGTAAATCTCTGCATTCGTAATACCTCCTTGATAATCATTGTATATTTACTGATATATTTTTATCATAACACAATAATATACAAAAGGTAACTGGATTTTTCTTATTTTTTGTGAAATTTTTATAAAATTTGGTTATATTTTCCTCTTACTTTGTTGTTTCAGCAGCAGCCGCATCCTGCACCAGCGGATTCGTATCCCGGGTAGTATCTGCCGCCGTCTTTCCTGTCCTGTTGCTTACTGCCTTGCTGATTTCTTTCACCTTATCTGTCGTTTCATAATCCTCTACATCAAATAAATAGCGGTGCAGCAAATCTACATTAGTCTCCAAATCCGTTGGTACAACTACTGCTCCGATGGATTTTTCCATCATCTTGGTGTCTAACTGGAATGGCCAGCCCTGGGTATCTGCAAGCTCATACTCTTTGACATGGGCTGCAAGTCCCAATATCTCTGTGGTAGAAAGGCTGGTAGAAATGTCCGGAAACAGCTTGTCTACCAAATCATTTAAAGTAAGGATGTCTGCCTGCTTTGCTTTTTCTACAATCTTTCCTACTACAATACGCTGGCGCTCGGTCCGACGGAAATCGTCTCCGCCGCTCATTCGGTCGCGGCAATAGGCAAGTGCCTGTATTCCATTGACCTGCTGCACGCCCGGTCCGGAAACCGGCTTGCCATGGGTTCCCATGACTTCATTCATTTCATCAATCCAGATATGCATATTGCTGGCTTCTTCCTTGGTAATATCCAACTCTATTCCACCTAATGCATCCACAACTTCCATTACCGCATTGAAGTCTACGGATACATATTCGGTAATATTCAAATCCAGATTCTTATTTAACGCCGCTACTGCACCGGTCGGTCCTCCCTTGGCATAAGCTGCATTCAGTTTCCGCAGGCTGTCTTTATCATCTACTGCCAGAAAGGAATCCCGGTATACGGATACAAGCTTCACTTCCTTGGTATCATCATTGATACTGGCAATCATGATACAGTCGCTGTTTCCACTTTCATAATTTCCACTGCTCCGGTTGTCAATTCCAAAGATAGCTATATTGGTATAATTATCTAACACTTCCTGGGTCTCGCTGTCTATATTAATATTCAGCTTCTTCGCGTCTAAGGAACCGGTATTATTGATTTTATTCAGCTTACTCATTACATAAAATACTACCAGCAAAATGAGTATCACTAATACTTCTACAATAAAAAGTATCAGTTTTCTCTTTCTTCTCTGCTTTTTTCCAACCTTCTTTTTCGGACCTGTCTTCGCCTTCTGCTTTTCCATGCCCATAGTTCCTCCTTACTTTGATATACTTATACTCCTTAATCCGGACTGTTTTTCCGCAGCCTATTAATTCAAATATATCTTACTGGAATTGGTTGGTCAATGTCTCACAGACAACCTTAAGAATCAGTTCCATAAATTTAACGAAATCTTAAGTTTTCGTATTAATCAAAAGCAGAACTCTTTCCATTATACCAATGATCCCACATGGCATCATTTACCACAACATACTGTCCGTTATAAATTGCAATGGCATGGGTACCGCCATCCAGTGTAGAGCCAATGATAAGAAGCTCATCCTCATAACCATCTACATCATAGGTAACTTCTTTAATAATCTGTGTCATATCCCAGTCTGCATAAATCGTTCCCTTGACACCGTCAATCCAGCAGGTTGCCTTTACTGGCTCGTCCCAGAATTCAAAATAGTCTTTATCATTACGCACGGAACTTGGAAGCACAGATTCCGGAATATCAGCATATTTTTCACTTCCATTTTCATCCTCTGGTGCATCCGTTGTCTCTGTATCCTCACCCACGCCATCTATTGGCTGGTCTGCATTTACCGGAACTTCTTCTACTGCCGGAACATTTTCCTGTGCGGTCGTATTTTTATCATTTGATTTATTGTAGCTGATGACACCAACTGTCACTGCACTTGCTATAGATGCCGTTGCCACGATTCCAATTACCGCTTTTCCAGCTGCAGTTGACAAAAATGATATCTTTCTTGCTGTGCCTGCGGCTTTTACCGCTGTTGAGGCTGCAGTTTTTCCTGCACCATATGTACTCTTTGCTATACTTTTTCTACATTCACTTAATAAAAGCTGGGTGGATGGCTCCGCCGCAGATACAACCATTTCCTTTTTCAACAGATACAGCAGTAACGGCATTGGTGCAATACTGTAAAGCTTGTATCCCTTCTTCTGCAGTTCCTCTGCCTTTGTCTTGATATTATTCCTGCCATAACGCAGTCTTGATTTCACTGTAGCTTCCGGGCAGCCCAGCTGTTCTGCAATTTCTTTTGTGGTAAGTCCCTCTAATTCAAAGGCAATTACCACCAGACGCTGCTCGTCAGACAATGCATCGATCAGCTCATGCACCAGCTGTCTGGTCTCTTCTTTCGTATATTCTAATTCCGGCTCATTTTCCCAGACGCTTACTGCCTGATCCATGATTTCTGCATCTTCTTCCTCACCACTTTCCATGCGTAAATCAAGCGGTGTATGATTGCGTTTTTCCAGTTCATTTTTTGCTGTATTTACCACAATCTGTGCTAACCAGGAATCAAACTTTTCCGGTTCTTTTAGTTTATCCAGATTTTTCCACGCCCGTATGTATGCTTCCTGCAAAACATCTTTTGCTGCCTCTTCATCTTTCACATATTTTAAAGCCAGATAATATTTATTATTTTTTGTTGTATCATAAAGAAATTCAAATCCCATCGAATCTCCATTACATGCTTTTTCAACTGCCTGTGTATATGTCATTTTCTTTTCCTTCTTTCTTCCTTATTTCTCATGTGTTTTTCCTATAATGCCTGATTTCTTAAAATTTTAACAGAAACAGCTCTTCCACCGAAAGCACATTTCCATCTTCTATTCTCACCAGTCATGACTGTCAATATACTCATTTAAAGCTGCTTCTGCCTCCGGTCCATAGGCATTGCAGGATAACGTTCCATCGCTGTTTTCACTTTCTTCCAGTGCAAAATTTTCCACTGCATGTGGATTCTATATGCGCTTCCCGCAGAATTTAATGCTATGTTTTCTCCATAATTGCCACAGCCATTATGGGAAAAATCTGATACAATTGCCTGTGCTCTCTGGCATGCAAAATTGTATATGTCCTCATCCCAGGTAAGTGCATTGAGGCCTGCTGCTATTCTCTCTGCATTCACATAAGACCACACCTCTTCGGCCGCACTTCTGTCAAAACCATCCGGATGAACCTCCGGCATATCAATCCATGTTCCTTCATTGACATCATATATCATTCCGTCATGTGGCGGCTTATTTGAATCGGTTGTATCTGCTACTGTTGTATTCTTTTTCTTACCGCTTTTATTTTTATCTGACTGGTCTGTCTCCTCTGTCTTTCCTTGCTTTGTTCCCGTCTCATTTTCTCCCTCTGTATTTTCTCCCGCTGTATCTTCTTCTACCCCATGTTCCGGTTCTAAATTTTCAGTTCCTTCTGTCTTCTGCGCCAATCTGACTGTTTCAATAGCTGTTTCTGCAGCATTTTCTACTATAACTTTCACCCTCTTCTGTGGTGTTTTCACTGCTACTTTTTCTTTTTCCGTAGTCGGACTTCCCTTTGCTTCTGTTACATTGCTACATCCTGTTAAAGCGATTGTTGCTGCCATCAGGACAGCAAGTGCAATATATCCAGGTGTTCTCATTTTCATCCTAATCTTTCACCTTCCTTTTTGTGATTTGTTCTGTTCATAATCTGTTTGCGAACCGAGCAATCCGTATCCTCATTCATTTCAAAATTCTGCATGTCCTTATGCATCAGCAGCACAAACCATTTTATTATGTTTTTCATCTGTCCTTCCTCCCTTCTATTAAGTAAGACAGGAGGGAGTGGAAAAAAGATTTAAATTTTCAAAAAATTTTCAAAAAAAATAAGAGCAGTCTGTGAAACCACTCTTATTGCTGTTGCCAAGCATCCATAAGAAGCTGCCCATGCAGGTTCTGTAGATTAATATTTTGTATTCTTTTCTGAATTATATTGGCATGTTTATTTAAATTTTATACTGCATGAAATTGTCATTATGCACAAATCCAAAATCGGTATATAACTTGACTACCATATCAGATGCCGTAATTTGTACTGTTCCACATCCATATTCCCTGGCATCATTTACAACACGGGATAACAATTCCTTAGCTATCCCCTTTCTTCTATAATCCGGATTCGTAAACATACTGGACAATAAACCAATTTTGCCACTAGGGCATCCGAAATATGGCGGTTTCTCTACGAATGACATTCCACTTGTTCCAACAATATTTTCCCCATCAAACGCAAGCCATGATACAAATGTTCCATCCTTCATATGACGCGTATAGTACTCTTTCAGCGCAGGAAACAAATCTATTTTCTCTTTTGCTCCTTCTTCTCTTAGCTGATTTATTCTCATATTGATAAAAATGTTAAGTTCTTTTTCTGTAAGTCTTTTATATTCTATTGGCATATTGTTCTCCTTGACTTTTATGTGTATATTTTAATTAATAAAAGCAATCATGTAACAAAACGCAAAATGAGAACAACTTTCGCCATTCTCATTTCCACATAATTTCAATTACTAATCTTCTATACTATCTTTTGTATCTTGGATTAAATCGCTGAGAATTTTTTTAGCATTTTCAATGTCATTATTCTCAAATTCCTTTTCCATTGCCTCTAATTGTCTCATAAGATTTCGCAGATAAGCTTTAAAAATTGCCTTATGTTCATTACTCACTTATTACCACCACCTTTCGTTTTTTATATCACCCAACAGCAAAGTTCTCAAATCAGGGTATCGGCATAATAAGGTACTTTGTTTTATAACTCTACAAATTAACAAAGCTCTCAAACAGGTGTAATGTCAATTGCAATTCATCCACTGTTTTACATCTTTCTGAATTAACAAAGCTCTCAAACGAGCCAAGGGAGAGAAGAGAGCAGAGAGAGGTTTTACATCTTTCTGAATTAACAAAGCTCTCAAACTACTTCGTCCGGGTCTATTAATGCAGTAAAGTTTTACATCTTTCTGAATTAACAAAGCTCTCAAACTACTTCGTCCGGGTCTATTAATGCAGTAAAGTTTTACATCTTTCTGAATTAACAAAGCTCTCAAACTACTTCGTCCGGGTCTATTAATGCAGTAAAGTTTTACATCTTTCTGAATTAACAAAGCTCTCAAACAAAGCGGCGAAAGCATATCAAACCTCATGTGTTTTACATCTTTCTGAATTAACAAAGCTCTCAAACATATTTAGCTTTGATTTGTTCCATTTGTGCGTTTTACATCTTTCTGAATTAACAAAGCTCTCAAACTAACAATCCGTGAATATGCCACGCTCCGTGTTTTACATCTTTCTGAATTAACAAAGCTCTCAAACTTGAAAACTTCGCTTTTGTTGGATTCAAAAGTTTTACATCTTTCTGAATTAACAAAGCTCTCAAACTAGCGTTCCATCCGCATTATATATATCATAGTTTTACATCTTTCTGAATTAACAAAGCTCTCAAACCGTGGTAAAGTGTTAACGTGTTAACGCACTGTTTTACATCTTTCTGAATTAACAAAGCTCTCAAACTATCAAAGTTGTACCGGAAAGAAAAGGCAGTTTTACATCTTTCTGAATTAACAAAGCTCTCAAACGCACCACATTCGCAATCACCGTTATTTTCGTTTTACATCTTTCTGAATTAACAAAGCTCTCAAACTCCAGACCATCCATTGATGGTTATATCATCGTTTTACATCTTTCTGAATTAACAAAGCTCTCAAACATATATATGAGGTGATTTTATGATAAGAGAGTTTTACATCTTTCTGAATTAACAAAGCTCTCAAACGAAGGCAATGGACAGGTTTACCAATATGATGTTTTACATCTTTCTGAATTAACAAAGCTCTCAAACAATTAAGAGGAACAGGCGGTATGGGAAGTAGTTTTACATCTTTCTGAATTAACAAAGCTCTCAAACCAATAATGGAATCATGTATCAGAAGCTCTGGTTTTACATCTTTCTGAATTAACAAAGCTCTCAAACATTGATAAGACTGGTAAAAAATATGTAACAGTTTTACATCTTTCTGAATTAACAAAGCTCTCAAACGGAATGTGGTTTTATTACAAATTACCATGAGTTTTACATCTTTCTGAATTAACAAAGCTCTCAAACTGCATTCTCTATCACACTGCCAATCTCCAGTTTTACATCTTTCTGAATTAACAAAGCTCTCAAACTTAAACCTTATTGCAACATATGGACTTAACGTTTTACATCTTTCTGAATTAACAAAGCTCTCAAACTCACAGGGGCAGAAATGCCACAAGAAGCCAGTTTTACATCTTTCTGAATTAACAAAGCTCTCAAACTAAGACGCAAACCGCCACGCTAAAGCATCAGTTTTACATCTTTCTGAATTAACAAAGCTCTCAAACATTGGTCCTAATGACATAGAAAAAGATGGGGTTTTACATCTTTCTGAATTAACAAAGCTCTCAAACTTGTTGGTGTCCTTTATGACAAGGACGCTTGGTTTTACATCTTTCTGAATTAACAAAGCTCTCAAACATCATAGAAAGTAAATCAATTAACAAATCCGTTTTACATCTTTCTGAATTAACAAAGCTCTCAAACATACGGATTTAGGATATATCCATAATTTCAGTTTTACATCTTTCTGAATTAACAAAGCTCTCAAACTCAAAGGTTATCCTAGTAATATCAGTGGTAGTTTTACATCTTTCTGAATTAACAAAGCTCTCAAACAACCGCCCATTCAATAAAATTAATAAACTGTTTTACATCTTTCTGAATTAACAAAGCTCTCAAACCTCAAATTGCTTTAAGGTCATCTCCGAGCTTATACTATATTGCGAATATAGTGTTAATTCTTACAATTCAATTATACATAAATCATCATCAATTATCCAGCCTTTTTCACCTTCCATATGCGGTGATAGTGTTGGTTCTATGACAACTATATAAATTTTATTATACATTGCAAACTGATAAAATTGCATGGTCTCTTCCGTTGAAAAATAGTACTTCAAATTCGGAATCACAAATATATCAATTCCACATATTTGATTCATGAGTTTTATATATTGGAGCATTTTTTCAAGTAACGAGTCACATTCCACATCCGTTTCTACTGATATCGCTTTCATTAAGCTTGATAAATCAACTTCAAAATTATATTTTAGATTATATGGTACCGTAGAAATGAGTTTATCAAAATATTCCATCAATTCCTGTTTAAAACGTATGCTTTCTTCTTGTAATAGTGCATCATTTTGATATGTAAGTTCCTGATACAATTTGGAGATAATTTTACGATCATTGGTATTAATATTAAAAATATTATAAATGCACTCTATCCTCTGTGACATTTTCAGTTCCTTATCCCCATCTGACAAAATAAAATTTCCCGTTTCTCCTTTATACTGTTTCCACAATTCTTCCAGAATATTTCTATACGTCAAATGATTCTCTATTGATAAAACCAGTATCTGATTCTCCATTAAATCAAATTCCAGATTATATAAAGTATTTACTAACTTCATAAAATCACCAGCCTTTCGTCCGTATCCAATACCAGAGACTTATTTTCTCCTACCACATATTCCATCTTTGCAAACTGCTTTTCAGTCACTCTTAATATTTGCACCAGTCCTTCTCCCGGTTTATTCTTCCGGATACTCTCCTGAACAACCTCTGCTACTCCTGTATTTTGAACTAATTTGCAATACACCGATTCCTGCATCATAAAAAAACCTGCTTTTAACAAGTACTTTCTAAATTCTCTATAATCCCTGCGCTGTTTTTCAGTTAGTACCGGAAGATCAAACAAAACCATTATTCTCATATACCTATAACTCATCTTTATAGAACTTAATCAATGAAATATCGCCCTCATTTAATGCATCAAAAATACTCCGGCAGTATATTTTCATTGCATTGTTCACGCACTCCTTTCGTCCTGCTATTATCACCTCTTTTTGCAGCATTTTTAATATTTCAACTTTTTCATCATGTTCAAACTTATCTGGATGCATCGTTTTTACAAGATTATCCACTATCGGTCGAAATGGTTCCATTAAATCAGATGCCAAATTAAATTGATTAAAAATATTATCATGAAATAATCCAATCTGCGTAATATACCCATTTAGGGCTGTTTCTCTAGCACAAGTAGAAAGTAGTAAACTGTAGCCATAATTCAATGCAGCATTTATACTGTTTTCAGCTGTCCTTGTAAAATCCAAACCAAACAATGCATTAAAATAAACTTTTGCTGCATGCCCCTCTCTGTTTGTTGCGTCACCAAACTCAATCTGTGTAATATATTCATAAAGCATCTGAGCTTCCGTTCTATCCCATCTTTCAAGATTTTCAGCCTGTTTTCTGATTTTCTCAGTAACTATTTCCGTCCATACCGATGTTTTTATATCCTCCGACCACGCAATTTGTTTCCGCACTTTCATACTCGTGTCATGGCTTCCGTAATATGGAATTAATTCAGAGGAAGGATTTCTTTTTTCATCACAAAATACCACTTTTATTTTCTTTTTCGTCAACTCACAAAGTAATGCTGCAGTAAGAGAAACGGATGTCGTTTCAATCATCAATATAGAAATTTCACTAATATGTATTTTGACAACATCCTGATTTCTCACTATCAAATAACCCATCTGATAATCTAACTTCGCACTGCTTGAGATGACAACAGTCCGCCAGCTCATACCGTATGGAGATTGATTTTCTTTTCATACAATCCTGTTACAGATTGATTAATCAGATATATTTCTTCATCTCCAATTTTCTTACTTATCAACATTTTTCCACAATGTGCAGATTCGCCCAATAATGTCATATCACATTCACTTCCTAAAACAGCCGCTAATTGTAATATTTGACACAATACCGCACATTGCTCTTTGATTGATAAATTGCTAAACTTTTCACTGCCTTTTTCCAGCTTATCTCCAACAGGATTTGGTCTTTTTGAAAAAATACAATGTTTAAATTTCTGTATAAGTTCTGAATACAAAACCTCATTCTTTTCTTTTGTGATAATCTTATCTATAGTATCTTTTTCTTTGACTTTTTCCAGCTTTGAAATATATTTTATCCACTCATTTTTTAAGCATAAATTTACTGCATTCCGCACACTTAATTGATTTCCTGTTTTCCCGGTAATATAACAGAAATAACCATTCCTCTTTATTAAAGAGCCTATTTTTATCTTTTTAAGCCTTATATCTGCATCAACAAGTCCCAATATTTCGTCACAGTATTTTTTTAATTCGCCCGGTTTCTGTTCTATCTTTCGGGTCAAATACACCGGCACCGATTCAATTGTCCGGATTCGTTTCTTCTTTTCAGTATGTTCTACTAAAAAGAAATATGCACCGGCTACCTTCGTAAATCCTCCATATTTTGTAACATCCTGCATTTTATCATCTGATGACTTAAACGGAATATATCCCTCACCTTTAGCTTTTTTAGCACTGTAAAGAGTCTCATTTGCCAATCCGCCTTTTCCTTCAAAACTATATCGGGTCATCAACGGGGTATTTCTGCTTAACATCTTCTTTACGGTAGTTATTGTTCCTGCCTCTCCATCCTTTCTCTGTGCAATCCATGCCACTTCACCATTACGTTTTACATCCCAGTCAAACATTTTTGACAAATTATAATCTTCTTTATAATTATCATAATCTTTTTTTATAAAGTTAAGCGGATTTTGAGTAAATTTCACATAATATACATTTCCAACTACAATATTAAGATATGCGTCATGAGCATGATGGAAATCATTAACCAGACGGCTCTTCGGAATATCATCCCTTGTATGCCTAAATTCAGATACATTTGACGCCTTTGCATAAACAATCTTACTGCCCGGTAAAAGTTGTCGCAGTATATTTGCTACACCTTTTGTTCCCTGGCTGGTTTCTACCAGCTGTCTTGCAATAAATCCCGCTTTTTGTTCATCACTAAATGGATTTCTATCCATAAGACGATTATATTTTTCTTCTGTAATAAATCCAGATTTTCTAAGCTCCAGCCACATTTTTTTCTGTGATAAAAAGATTTCCTCCTCTATTGGGTAATGATCACTCTTATGCGCATTCTTTTCTTTGCAGACTAAAACCAGATTATTATCAATATTATCATCTTTCACAAAATGCCTTGGATAAATATGGTCTATATCATACAGATTATTATCGAATAAATCATCCAATTCTATATGCTTTCCAGTATACATACATCTTCCTTTTTGAGTGAGGTAAAGATACATTTTTTTACTTCTGATTTTTCCATCTTCCTCTGCATTAGCAATCACCTGCATCCAATCAGTAGTTTCATCTTTTACTTTTTTATATAATTCTTCAAATTTATTACGTCTGCTTGAAGTCCGGGTTTTATGTTCATCCGGTTTTCTTGTCATTTCAACAAATATACGCTCTGGTTCGCAGCCCAATACTTTAACCAACTCTTTAATCACGAGAATTGTCTGCCAAATCATTCTCCTTACCGGAGCAGAAAAATAATATTCATTCAAATCTTCCGCTTCAATCTCAGATAATGTTTTCAGCATTGTATTTTGATATTCTGCCAGGCATTCTTTATAGTTATATAAACTGCTATTTATAAGCTCCATTAAATTCAGATTATTGTTCCATAGTGCTCTGATAATACTTATTGATTCCCCTGTTGAAGTATCTGCTCCATTAAGTTCTAAAAATTTCTTTGATAAATTACCCCAATCTTTGAATTTAAATCCTAAAATTCTTTTAATCTGCTCTTCCGAAAGTTTATTTCCATATTTTTCTTCTATTCTAGCTTTCAGGAATTTTCTAGAATCTCCATAGACCGTACACCAAAATACTATGTCCTCTATCATTTTCTGAACACTGTCTTTAGAAATATCCTCACCAAATATCGGTTTGAATTTACCATATGTTGTTAATGCACTATTTATTGAAACATCCACTCCTGTAACCTGCTCTTCTGTTTCAATAATTCCTCTTGTATATAAGTATTTACATAACTGCTTCTTTGTTACTTTTTTCCCTTTTTGAAATACAGCTTTGTATATATCCTGCTTTAACTCAACCGAGATTCTCTCCCCATCAATCTTAATATTATTAATTTCATTAAGAACGCAATAGCTTTGATATTCCAGTGAAGCTTTCGGCAATACCTGTTCTCCGCTAATATATGTGCAACGCCGCACCATCCGTGATATAAATGCTTCTGATGTCGCTTTCATATCTATCTTCTCATCAATATTCCATGGTAAAACCTGTCCATCTTCTCGTCTTACAACCCAACCATTTCCTCCATTTTTGCCACTGTTTTCTGATGTTGGTCCTACATAATACGGTATTTGAAATGTAAAGAGTTTTAATATTCTTTCTGATACCGACAACCCTGTTTCATCCTTTTCCGTTAAAAATGGAAGATAATTTTCTGCATTTGAAAGTATTTTCTTCATTTCTCTTGCATGCACCTGATTTGGAATTACTCCGTTAGATGCTGTCAGCTGTTTCGGTAAAAATGTTTCATTTTCAATAGATGTAAGTATTTTCTGTACATTCTCATCTTCTTTTTGAGCATCTTTCAAAAGTTTCTTAATTTCCTTATACAATTCTTCCGAAGTTCTTTTATTTCCAACTCTTCTTTCCTTATTTTTTGAGTTATAAGATCCTACATATGATGCATAGGAACCATCTGCATCACTATTAAAGAACTTATCATATTCCTTCTTACCGCAATATTTCTTTATAACCTCTTTTAAAAGTTTCAAATCTTCTTTATGCTTTGTATATGACGCAACTCTTGCCTGTGATAAGTAATTATGTCCTTTCATAATACTTGCTAAAGATCCAATATCGAACATTTCTTTCATAGCCATAATAATTTCAAAATAATCTTCACCGATTATATTGGCAATTTCATCTGATTTTTCATCAAAAGTAGATTCTGAAAGACAGATATCAAGTTTAGTCACTTCTTCACTCTGTACATCTGGAAAAACAACACATGCATTGAATTTTAAACCACATAATCCTCTTATTAATTCCTTATATGGCTTGTTCTTTAAATCTACGTGCAATACCCCTGCAAGTTCTTCCGCTTTATGCGTTCTGCTCATATCTCTGCGGGACAAAATTGCTTCTATTTGCTTACAATCTATATCCTGACTCAAATGATATTCTGTTAATTCTGAAAGTAATTCTGTTAATTCAAAATACGCATTATCAATATTACTTTCACCGTTATTTTCACCTAATCCTGCATTTAAGAAATGACCACGGTGTTTAAACATATTCAGCAGTGCTAAAAAAACAAGCCTGACATCATGTTTTTCTGTACTGCTTATTAATTCATTTCTCAAATGATATATGGTTGGATACTCATTAAAATAATCCTTGTCCGTATAATTGCCATCATTAAAAATATTATTTTTATATCTTACTTCAACATCCTTATCTTCCTCATGATATTTACTATTCTCTAATCTTCGAAAGAAACTAGGGTCCACTTCACATATGGCATCATGAAAATAGTCTTTTAAAATGCCAATTCTAACCTGCTCTCTTTGTCTTCTCCTTCTGCTTATTCTGTGTGTACGCCTTTCAACTGCACCAGATGCCTCATTAAATTCACGTATTCCCCATAAATCTTTTCCTTTTGCTTTCAACAATCTGTACTCTGGATCAGTTGCTGCCCAACCCACAGAATTAGTTCCCATATCCAATCCCAAATAATACTTGAATGCTGTCATAAAATTTCCTCCTGATTTTTTATCATTTTTTTGTTGACTAAATTTGTTTACATGCTATAATAAAAGAGAATTAACAAAGCGAGTGCAAATAAGGTTTATCCGGCATCGTCTTTTGACTCTGCATGGTGCAGATTAAATCAAGACCTAATGGTCTTTTTTTATTGCCTTTATAATTTTTCTCTGCAACATTCCTCCGTGTCCCTCTGTTAGATAATTCTATTATGCCAAATTACAAGTCCATAAATCTCCACTTGAATTTCATTTTTTATCGAATCTTTGTTCTATCATTTACTATACTCGTTCGCCAATCGATTAATTTCCTCTCGTATCTGTTCTACCAAGCTATCCGGTGCAACAATCTTCACTCCATCACCCAATGCCATAATCCAATGTACAAAATGCATGCTGGCAGCTACTTTTACCACAACTCGAAAATGTCCATTGTCCACTTTGGTTATTCTTACATCTTTTCCAAAACGATCTATCATAACTCCTGCCAAACTATTTTCGCACAGAATTTCCACATTCCGCTCTTCCCCATTAAACATATTAAACATCTTTTTGTCATATGTTACCATATCAGGTTCTTTGAATTTACATCTGCCTTCACGAACTTTATTTTCTACTTTTATACTAAGCATTTTATCTACACGATAATGCTTAATAATTCCTGCATCTGAATCATATCCAATCAGATAGTAATACTCATCATCCCATAATAACCCCCATGGACTGACTTCATATCTCTTACCATCCCGCTTAAGCTCCGCCTCCTTTTTCACATTCCACTGAAAGTACTGAAAAGATATCTTTGAATTCTCAGCTATAGCCGTATGAATTGCATCGACATTTTCCATTATTCCATTGTTCATTGATTTTACACGCCCTGCTACATATACCTGACGCTGCAACATAGTGGCATTATGTTTACTCGTCAAATGTTCTATTTTTTTAATCAACTCATTTGATTTTTCTTCTGTAATAAACTTCGCCGCTGCAACAGAATCTACAAGAAGTTTTAATTCTGCCAATTCAAAATCTCGCTTAACAACCTGATAATGATATGTTTTTCCATACTGCGTCTTTTTTATCTTTATTCCGAATTCATCAAGCCGGGCAATATCATCATACAAACTTTTTCGTTCTGCCGTGACATTATTTGCAGACAGTTTATCTATAATCTCCTGTAATGTAATATCATGATTAGCATCTGTATTGTCCAGAAGAATTTTTGCAAGATACAGTATCTTAAGCTTTTGATTACTCCTAGCTCCGCGTCTTCGCTTTTCAACTAATATTTCCATTTTCTCTGCCATTAAAGCACCCCCTAATATTTAAATTATAACTATTATATTCTATCATTTTTATAATAGCAACATTCCTTTTCTCTAACACCTACAGAAAGTGTCACCAGTGACTTCTCACTAATATCTGACAATCAGAACAAAGAATGTGCCTGCAGCGGTCGCTTGCGACATCTACCTTATACGCCGCAGTGCATATTCTCGCGGAGCGTTTTTTACTTTACAGGAAAGCAATTTCCTGTAAAGTAAAAAAAGTTCCAACCAGCAACCATATTGTCTGCTGATTGGAACTCTTCCGTTATACGTGTCAGGGTTCGCCTACGTTCACGTTTAGTGGACTAGACGGGAGT
This sequence comes from Roseburia sp. AF25-13LB, assembly GCF_003478915.1. Lineage (NCBI taxonomy): Bacteria > Bacillati > Bacillota > Clostridia > Lachnospirales > Lachnospiraceae > Roseburia > Roseburia sp. AF25-13LB. Next base: position 100,660 of record NZ_QUFO01000005.1, on the reverse strand, counting down.
CGAACCCGTGTCCAAAAACCAATCCCCTGTCCTTCTACGAGCGTAGTTCATAATTTGACATTCCCTCTGCAATTCCGGTATGAACACCGTAACTGTTTCAGTAGCTTCATCATACGCCCACGGGTTCAAAGCTTTGCCCGTGTCGTTTCTCACATAGTCGAAGCCTGGGTCCTAAAGTGTGAGTGCTCTAGGTCAGACTGCTGCCATTAGGCAGCGTAAGCTAATTTATTATCGTTAGCGTTTAATTTTAAGTTTGGAATTTAACGCATCACCCTGCGGCTCGCTTCTCCAGCTTCATAATCCCTGTCGAAACCTTTACTAGCCCTTATATATTTATTCTATTATAACCTGCCTCCGCTATTCCTGCAAGAGGCAAAGATAGAACCACTGTTTGTATTGCCATTAACTGACAATTTTTATCCGCCTATTAACCAAGATTTCTTACTTTGAAATCCCGCTCTGCTTCACGGCGCATATCCTTCTTTGCAATATCATTCCGCTTATCATAAAGCTTCTTACCTTTTGCAAGCGCAATCTGGACTTTTACCAGACTTCCCTTGAAATATACTTCCACCGGAACAATGGTATAACCTTTTTCCTTAATCTTCTGCTCTAATTTACGAATCTCGTTTTTGTGCATCAGAAGCTTCTTCGGACGAAGCGGATCACGGTTAAAAATGTTTCCCTTTTCATATGGGCTGATATGCATACCATATATGATGACTTCCCCATGTTCAATGTGTATGAAAGACTCCTTGATACTGCATTTTCCCATACGGAGTGATTTTACTTCTGTTCCATGCAGGCTGATTCCTGCCTCATAAAGTTCTTCCAAGAAATAATCATGTCTTGCCTTCTTATTATTGGCAATCATCTTAATCGATTCTTTTCCCATTCTTCATTTCTCCTGTTCCTGTTGCCTCTGTCAATTCAAAATCGATGGTTCTTACAATCTCATCCACACCGATTACCCGGATATATACTTTCTGTCCCAGCTTATAATGGCGGTTCGTTACTTCGCCAACCAGTTCAAAAGTGTCTTCAAAATACTGATAGTAATCATCGGTAAGACTGGTTACATGCACAAGACCCTCTACCGTATTTGGCAGCTCGACATACATTCCATAGGATGCCACCCCTGAAATAACGCCTTCATAGACTTCTCCGATATGCTCTGCCATATACTGTGCTTTTTTCAGCTTCTCAGTCTCACGCTCTGCCTCATCTGCCCGACGTTCTGTCTCGCTGGAATGCTTGGCTACTTCCGGCAGAATCGTTTCATAATGCGCCATCCGCTTATGATTCATCCTGCCCCGCAATGTTTCCTTGATAATACGGTGTATCTGTAAATCAGGATAACGACGAATCGGCGATGTAAAATGGCAATAACAGCTTGCTGCCAGTCCGAAATGTCCGGTGTTTTCTGTGGTATATTTTGCCTGTTTCATGGAACGGAGGGTCAGCCGGCTGATTAATGCTTCCTCCGGTGTTCCTTCGATTTTTCCTAACAGCTTCTGCAATTCCTTCGGGTGAATTTCCTCCTGGCTGATATGCAGTGTATATCCGAAATTTCCAATTAACGTTGCAAGTTTTCGGATTTTTTCTTCGTCCGGTGTCTCATGGGTACGATAGAGAAATGGTATCTCCTGCCAGAAAAATTCCTGCGCCACCGTCTCATTGGCAATCAGCATGAAATCTTCAATTAATTTCGTAGCTGTATTTCTGTCGTATGGCTTGATTTCCAATGGTCTTCCATTTTTATCCAAAAGGATTTTCGTTTCCGGGAAATCAAAATCAATCGAGCCGCGTTTCATACGATTCTTACGAAGCAGTGCTGCCAGCTCTCCCATTTTTTCAAACATCGGAACCAGTTCCCGATACTCTGCAATTGTTTCTTCGTTATGGTCTTCTAAAATTTCTTTTACTGCTGTATAAGTCATTCTGCGGTCAATTTTTACCACCGACTCTACAATTTTATGGTCAATGACTTTGCCCTTGGGGTTAATGGTCATGATGCAGCTCAATGCCAGCCGGTTCTCTCCTGCATTCAGGGAACAGATTCCATTGGACAATGCATGGGGCAGCATCGGAATCACGCGGTCAACGAGATATACACTGGTTCCGCGGTTCAGTGCCTCTACATCCAATGCGCTGTGCTCCTGCACATAATTGGACACATCTGCAATGTGAACGCCCAGAATATAATTTTCTCCATTCATGGTAAGGGATACCGCATCATCCAAATCTTTGGAGTCTTCTCCATCAATTGTCACCATCTGCCAGTCCCGCAAATCTTCCCTGCCTGCCATATCAGCCTCACTGACTTCTTTAGCTACATTTTCCACCTGTTTCATAATCTTCGGTGCAAATTCTGTCGGCAGGTCAAAGCCTCTTACAATGGATAAAATATCTGTTCCCGGGTCATTGATATGACCAAGTATTTCAACAATTTTTCCTTCCGGTTTCTTACCGTTTTTACCATAATCAGTAATCTCAACGACAACTTTGTGTCCATCTACTGCTCCTTTGGAACGTTCGATTGGAATAAAAATATCCTGCGCCAGCTTCTGGTTATCCGGCACCACAAATCCGAAGTTCTTACTGCTCTGATAAGTTCCGACAATCTGATGCAGACCTCTGGATATAATTTTTATAATTCTGCCTTCCCGGCGTTTTCCGGTCTTCTGCGGATTTACTGCAACAGATACAGTGTCCATATGCATGGCTCCGTTGGTATTCTCCTCCGGGATATAGATATCTTCCTCTTCACCCTCTACCGTCACAAAGCCAAAGCCTCTGCTGTTTCCGGTATAAACACCGGTTAAGAATCTTCCGGAAGCCTTTACATATTTGCCCTTCTGGGTCAGCTCTACCTTGCCTTCTTCCAGCAAAGCATCCAAAACCGCATGCAGCTCTTCCCGCTGCTCTTTGGATACCTGCAGAATCATTGCAATCTCTTTGGCTTTCATCGGGACATATAAGTCATCACAGATAAACTCATATACAATTTTCTTTCTTTTTTCCAGTGCTTCTCTATCCATTCTTTTCTTTCCTATTTTTTCTTGCTGCTCACATAACTTCAAGAAACTGCTTTACACTTTTCTTGCGCCTGCGGCGGTCACTTGCGGCGGTCGCCTGCGGCATCTACCTTATACACCGCAGTGTGCATCCTCGCGGAGCTTTTTTACTTTACAGGAAAGCAATTCCTGTAAAGTAAAAAAAGCTGTCGTTCACACGACAGCTCTTTGGTTCTTAGAAACTTCCAATATTCAGTACGATGGAAATTAACAGGAATAGGATTACCAGTACTCTGGTTACCTTTACCAACATTCCTTCCATAGAACGACCTTTATTCTTGCCCCAATAAGTATCAGCTGCTCCGCTGATTGCTCCAAGTCCTGCAGACTTACCTTCCTGAAGAAGAATAATTACTGTCAATGCGATAGATATAATAATAAATACAACTGTTAAAACCGTTTTTAAAACTGCCACGAATGACACCTCCTGTGGATTTATAATACTCGTAACTTTGACAGTATATCATACACAAGGACAAATTACAACCACTTATTTCGCATTTGTATTGAAATTTTTGCTGAAATCTATTACGATTCTTCGATCCGAATCAGACGATTATATTTTGCCGTCCGCTCGCCACGGCACGGTGCTCCGGTTTTAATCAGATCACTGCCAAGCCCTACTGACAAATCCGCTATGGTCGTATCCTCGGTCTCGCCGCTCCGGTGGGACATGATGGTCTCATAACCATGTTCTTTTGCCATGCGGATGGCTTCCATAGTTTCTGAGAGCGTTCCAATCTGGTTTGGCTTAATCAAAATCGCATTACCGCATCCCATGGAAATTCCTTTATTCAGGCGCACCGGATTCGTAACAAATAAATCATCGCCTACCAGAATCACTTTATCTCCCACTTTTTCTGTCAGACGTTTCCAGCCATCCCAATCCTCTTCGTCCAACGGGTCTTCAATGGAATAAATCGGGAAACGGCGAATCATCTTTTCCCAATGAACAATCAGTTCATCCGTGGTATAACGCTTGCCGGATTTTGGCAGATAATATTCTCCCGGTGCATTGCCTTTCCATTCACTGGCAGCCGCATCCAGAGAAATCATAAACTGTTTGCCTCTGCCGCAGCTGTACCCTGCTTTGGTAATGGCTTCCATAATAAGCTGGATTGCTTCCTCCTCATTTGTAATGTCTGGGGCAAAACCGCCTTCATCTCCCACTGCCACAGACAGTCCACGGTTCTTTAATATTTTTTTCAAATGATGATAGACTTCTGCACACCAGCGGATTCCTTCCGTAATGCTGTCGGCTCCAATTGGAAGTATCATAAATTCCTGAACATCCAGATTGTTATCGGAATGTGCACCGCCATTTAAAATATTCATCATCGGCACCGGAATTGTTACTGCATTTACGCCGCCCACATAGCGGTAAAGCGGCATCTGCAATGCTTTTGCTGCTGCTTTGGCACAAGCTAAGGACACACTTAAGATTGCATTGGCACCAAGCTTTCCTTTATTTTCTGTTCCATCCAGCTCCAGCATCAGCGCATCTAAATTTTCCTGCCGCAATACGTTTCTGCCTATCAGTGCTTTTGCAATTCTTGTATTTACATTTTCTACCGCCTGCTGCACACCATTTCCACCATAACGCTCGCCGCCGTCTCTTAATTCAATGGCTTCAAATTCTCCTGTACTGGCTCCGGAAGGTGCTGCCGCCCGGGCAGTCGACTTCTTTCCGGTTGTCTCTGTCTCCACAGTTACTTCTGTTTCTATTGTGGGATTTCCTCTGGAATCTAATATTTCTCTTGCATGAATTCGTGTAATCGTCATTTTTACAGCCATAAAAAAAATCTCCTTTTGAAAATATTCTGAATTAATAGTTCAGTATCTCCAAAAGAAGATTTTTTATTCTTTCGAAACAATTCGATTATACGTTAATCTCAGCTGTCATACCAAGAATCTCTTTATTGTCATCCAAAATTGGCTGTACCACATTCTTTAAGAAAGCATCTACCTGAATTGGTGCTCTTCCCACATATTTTGCAGGGTCCATATTCTGCTTCAACTCTTCTAAGGTTGTATGGAATGCAGGTTCTGCTGCAATCAGCTCAAGAAGATTGTTCTCTTTACCCTCCTGTTTTACATTTTTGCCTGCTTCCATGGAAAGTACACGAATCTTCTCATGTAATTCCTGACGGTCGCCACCAGCTTTTACAGCATCCATCATAATATTTTCGGTTGCCATAAACGGAAGTTCGCTCATCATATGTTTGTAAATAACTTTCTCATATACTACAAGTCCATCTACCACATTTAAGCAAAGGTCTAAGATTCCATCGATTGCAAGGAATCCCTCTGGAATAGAAAGACGCTTGTTGGCAGAATCATCCAGAGTTCTTTCAAACCACTGGGTTGCGGATGTAATTGCCGGATTCAATGCATCAATCATGACATAACGGGAAAGAGATGCAATACGTTCACTACGCATCGGATTTCTCTTATAGGCCATTGCAGAGGAACCAATCTGGCTCTTCTCAAATGGTTCTTCTACTTCTTTCAGGTGCTGCAGCAGACGGATGTCGTTAGACATTTTATGTGCACTTGCTGCAATGCCTGCTAAAATATTTGCTACTCTGGTATCCACTTTTCTGGAATAGGTCTGTCCGGATACTGCATAGCATTCTTTGAATCCCATTTTCTGTGCAATCATCGGATCAATCTTATCAATGGTTTCCTGGTCCCCATCAAAAAGCTCCTGGAAGCTTGCCTGTGTTCCTGTGGTTCCTTTAGAGCCTAAAAGCTTCAGGCTGCCTAATACATAATCTAGGTCTTCCAAATCCATAATGAATTCCTGGCACCACAGTGTTGCACGTTTTCCTACGGTTGTAGGCTGTGCCGGCTGGAAATGGGTAAATGCCAGTGTCGGCTGATTCTTATATTTATCTGCAAATTTTGCCAGTTCTGCAATGACATTTACTAATTTCTTACGAACCAGTTTTAATGCCTCTGACATAATGATGATATCAGTATTATCTCCAACGTAGCAGGAGGTTGCTCCTAAATGGATGATTCCTTTTGCTTTCGGACACTGTACGCCGTAAGCATATACATGGGACATAACATCATGACGGACTTCTTTTTCTCTTGCCTTTGCCACATCATAGTTGATGTCATCCTTGTGTGCTTTTAATTCATCAATCTGTTCCTGGGTAATATCAAGTCCCAGTTCTTTCTCGGTCTCTGCTAATGCAATCCAGAGTCTTCTCCAGGTACGGAATTTCATGTCCGGAGAAAAAATATACTGCATTTCCTTGCTTGCATAACGCTCAGATAATGGACTGTTATATCTATCAGTACTCATATGTGTGCTCCTTTTTATTTTTTATATTCATAATTGCAGACTCAGCTCCACTCAAAAGTTTCGCTCCACTCGGAAGCTTCGCTTCCTCGTTGTCCGTTGCACCTTCGTGCACCGTACAATCCTTACAGCCATACCGGCTGGTTCATGCAAGCATGACAGCCGGTACGGCTATAAGAATTAGCCGCTGTGCCAGTCTGCTTATCGCTCATAGTCACCACGGATATCCTCTTTTGGCGGCTCCATTGGATATTTTCCAGTAAAGCATCCTTTACAGATTGGAAGCCCTCCAACCAGCTGCTCTAAACGCTCTATCTTTAAATAACCTAATGAATCTGCTCCGATGATTTTGCGAATATCTTCTATGGTGCGGTTATATGCGATCAGCTGCTCCCGTTCCGGAATATCTGTTCCAAAATAACATGGCCATAAGAATGGCGGAGAACTGATTCTTACATGCACTTCTGTGGCACCAGCTTCTTTTAACATATTTACAATACGGTCAGATGTGGTTCCACGCACGATGGAATCGTCAATCATAATAACACGCTTGCCACGGACTGATTCTGCAAGTACATTTAATTTTACTCTTACGCTGGATTCTCTGCTGCTCTGCTTCGGTTTGATGAAGGTTCGTCCCACATAACCATTTTTTACAAAAGCAGTTCCATATGGAATTCCGGACTGCAGGGCATAACCCTGAGCTGCTGCATTTCCTGACTCCGGTACTCCTACTACCAGGTCTGCATCTACCGGTGAATCCATTGCAAGGAAACGTCCTGCCTGGATACGGGATGCATAAACGCTGACCCCGTCAATATGGCTGTCCGGTCTCGCAAAATATATGTATTCAAAAATACAACGTGCTTCCTGTTCTTTTGGAAGACACATAGTCATATCAGACTGAATGCCGCCTTCCGGTGAAATTGTTACCACTTCTCCCGGCAATACGTCTCTGACATACTCCGCATCAATGGTCTCCAAGGCACAGGTCTCAGAAGTAATGATATAAGCATTGTCACGTTTTCCGATTACAAGGGGTTTGAAGCCATATGGGTCTCTTGCGCCAATCAGCTTACGAGGGCTGGCTACAACCAGAGCATAAGCTCCTTTTAACTTCTGGCAGGCTCTGCGTACTGCTTCCTCGGCTGTCTTGGAATTCAGACGCTCTCTTGCAATGTGGTAAGCAATTACCTCAGAATCAATGGTGGTCTGGAAAATTGCTCCGGTATATTCCAAATCTTTGCGAAGCTCCTTCGCATTGATGAGGTTTCCGTTGTGTGCCAATGCCAGCGTACCTTTTACATAATTCAATACCAGCGGCTGTGCATTCTCACGGGTGGAGGAACCTGCGGTGGAATAGCGGACATGACCGACTCCGATATCACCTTTCATTGCTTCTAACTGTTTTCCGGTAAATACTTCGTTTACCAGTCCCATATCTTTATAGGAAGTAACTTTTCCCTTCGGTCCGTTTGTCTCACTTACTGCAATACCACAGCTCTCCTGTCCTCTGTGCTGTAATGCAAACAGACCATAATAAATACTGGAAGCCACATCATTTCCGTCAAAATCATACATGCCGAAGACGCCACATTCTTCATGCAGTCCGTCCCATGGGCTTTCCTTTAATTCATTGTTATTCATAGGGTTCTCCTGACTATATTTTTAAGCAAATTTCTTACCGGTCAGTAATTCAAATGCTTCTTCGTATTTCTCAATTGTCTTCTCGATTACTTCATCCGGAAGGAGATAATCACTGTCTGGATTTGCTTTTAACCAGTCTCTTACAAACTGTTTGTCATAAGAAGGCTGTCCCTGTCCCGGTTTATATCCTTCTAATGGCCAGAAACGGGAGCTGTCCGGTGTCAGCATCTCATCACCTAAAACTACATTTCCATTCTCATCGAGACCAAATTCAAACTTGGTATCTGCAATGATGATTCCTTTGCTTAATGCATATTCCGCACATTTCTTGTAAAGTGCGATGGTATATTCTTTAATCTTTTCTGCGTACTCAGCACCCTTGCCCGGGAATGCTTTCTCTAATACGTCAATACTCTGTTCAAAAGAAATATTCTCGTCATGGTCACCAATCTCAGCTTTGGTACTTGGTGTGTAAATCGGCTCAGGTAATTTATCGGATTCTACAAGTCCTTCCGGTAATTTGATTCCGCAGACGGTTCCGTTCTCTTTGTAGCTTGCCCAGCCACTTCCGGTAATATATCCACGAACAATACATTCGATTGGAATCATTTCCAGTTTCTTGCACATCATGCTGTTGCCATCATATTTCTCATTCTGGAAAAATTCCGGCATATCTTTTACATCAACGGAAAGCATATGGTTTGGCACGATATCCTTTGTAAAATCGAACCAGAATCTGGACATCTGTGTCAGAATTGCGCCCTTATTGGTAACCTTGTTCTTTAAAATATGGTCAAACGCTGAAATTCTGTCTGTTGCAACAATGATAAGGCTTTCTCCATTATCATATACTTCTCTTACTTTTCCTTCTTTAAATGGTTTAAATTCCTGCATACTGCTTTTGTCCTCCATTTTATGCTTTCGCAAATTTTTGTTGTGATAAAAAACACTACTGGAAAATTATAATACAGTGCCTTTTAGAAAGTCAATGAATTTGGGCGAAGTGCGCCTTTTGCCCCATATAGAAAAATGAGCGAAATTTATTAGTTTTTTTGTCTAATATTTTCTATTTATAAGTATTATTAATATATGTGCCGGAAAATACTTATCTATAGCAAAAGATTCTGTACCTTACACTTGAGATACAGAATCTTTTTATTTACGCGAGTAGCGAGAAAAAATCTGCGAGAAAAGAAGGAGCCAGGCTTGCCTGAGCGAGCTTCTTTTCTCAGCAGATTTTGGCGAGCACCGCGATAACTCGAGGAACTCGCAAAGCGTGTTTCTCGTAGTTAGTATTTCGCCCTTACGGTCTTATTTTTTGATTAACAAAGATTTCCCTGTCATTTCTTTTGGCTGTTCCATTCCCATCAGCTCGATTAATGTAGGAGCGATATCTGCAAGACATCCACCCTCTCTTAAACCGTATGCAGGGTCTGCATTTACCAGAATGAATGGTACCGGATTGGTAGTATGTGCTGTAAATGGTTCGCCTGTTTCATAATCGATTAACTGCTCTGCATTTCCGTGGTCTGCGCAGATGAACATCTGTCCGTCAACCTCTTTTAATGCTGCAACAGCTTTGCCTACGCACTCATCAACTGCTTCTACTGCCTTGATTGCTGCAGCCTGAACTCCGGTATGTCCAACCATATCCGGGTTAGCAAAGTTGATTATGATTACATCATATTTTTCAGATTTGATGGCATCTACTAATTTATCACATACTTCGTATGCACTCATTTCCGGTTTCAAATCATAGGTTGCTACCTTTGGAGATTTTACCAGAATTCTTTCTTCACCTTTGTTTGGCTCCTCTACACCGCCGTTGAAGAAGAAGGTTACATGAGCATATTTCTCAGTCTCAGCGATTCTTGCCTGAGTCTTGCCATTGTCTGCAAGGAACTGTCCAAATGTATTGGTAAGTTCTACCTTGTGGAATGCAACGGTTTTGTTTGGAATGGTTCCATCGTATTCTGTGAAACATACATAAGTTACGTTCTTTCTTGCGCCTCTGTCAAATCCGTCGAACTCATCTGCACAGAATGCTCTGGTAATCTCTCTTGCACGGTCAGGACGGAAGTTAAAGAAGATAATGGTATCGTTATCCTGTACGGTTGCAGTTGGAGCACCATTTTTCATAATTACAGTCGGAACTACGAACTCGTCTGTTACATCTTTTGCATAAGATGCATCAATTGCTGCAACAGCGCTGTCTGCTGTCTCGCCAACACCTTCTGTAATTGCTTTATATGCTTTTTCTACACGATCCCAACGGTTGTCACGGTCCATTGCATAGTAACGTCCGTTGATGGTTGCAATTTCACCAACACCGATTTCTTTCATTTTTGCTTCCAGCTCTTCGATAAATCCTTTTCCGGAAGTAGGTGCGGTATCACGGCCGTCTAAGAAGCAGTGTACATATACTTTGTCTAAACCTTCTTTTTTTGCCATTTCCAGAAGTCCGAATAAATGTGTAATGTGGCTGTGAACTCCACCATCGGATAATAATCCATATAAATGAAGTGCAGAACCGTTGTCTTTTACATTTTTCATGCCGGCAAGCAATACTTCGTTTTTAAAGAAATCTCCATCTTCGATTTCTTTGGTAATTCTGGTTAATTCCTGGTATACAATTCTTCCTGCACCCATGTTCATATGTCCTACTTCGGAGTTACCCATCTGTCCATCCGGAAGTCCTACGGCAAGTCCGCTGGCATTTCCTTTTACCCATGGATAATCTTTCATCAGTGCATCAATGTTTGGCTTGTTTGCCTGGGCTACTGCATTACCCTCAGTTTTGTCATTCAGACCAAAACCATCTAAAATCATCAATACGGTTGGTTTTTTACTCATGTTTTTTCCTCTTTTCTTTAAAATCTTCTATTGAAACGGATTACTCCGTTGCTGTCACATATCCATCATCATCTATGGTAATTCCCACGGAAAGGGATTCCATAAAATCAAAAATACGTCTTTTCTCACTTTCATCTGTCACCAGTGAGGTCTTGTAATTCTTCTGTATACACGGCAGAAACCGGAAATCAATAGTTCCGTCATCCCGGATGATTACCTGGGATAAGCCGGTATCTAATGTTGACGCCGAAAACCAGAAATTGCCAAGGCTATAGATAATCGGCACGCCATCCATATATTCCATGCCCTGCAGGCAATGGGTATGTCCGCCGATAATGACATCCACACCGGCTTCCACAAACTGTTTTGCAAGAGCCACCTGGTCAGAACCAAAATAGTTATTTCCTTCTGTTCCCCAGTGTACAAAAGCAATCACATAATCGCTGTTGTCTCTTGCTTCTTCTATTACTTTCAGAAACTTGTCCGGATTTAAGGTCTTTAACACGCCCGGTGTCGTCTCAGTTGCTTCCTTCGTATAATTTAAAGAGCGTTCAATCTGTGTAGCTGATACAATTGCTATTTTCTTTCCATTTGCCACAAAATATACCGGACGCATGGCATCCTTTAAATCTTTTCCTGCTCCTACATACGGAATTCCTGCCTCTTCCAGTGTATCTATGGTATCAATCAATGCAGCTTCGCCATAGTCATAGACATGATTATTGGCAAGACTGACAATATCTGTTCCAAATGTTTCTAACAAGTCGACACGCTTTGGATCTGCCCGGAAAGTATAATCCTTGCCAGCTAAAGGTTCCCCCCTTGTACTGTAGGTGAACTCATTGTTTATCATCATTATGTCAGCGTCATTCATTTCCTGTAACAAATCAGCAGAAAAACAGTCATAGATTCCATTTGGCTGCCCGTCCATATGCTCTGTCGTGCCCCAGCCTTCTGCGAAATTAATATCGCCGGTAAAATCCAGCACGATCTCATCTGGCGAATTGCATGTTTTCCAGTAAACCTGCTGCAGATCCTCTTCATTCATTCCTGTTGCCTGACAATAAAGAAGCCACAACACATGAATCGAATTTCCGGTCTCTTTATACCAGATATTTACATCCTGTTCTTCCTGGGACTCTTTTGCAATATTAAGCACTGCATCTTTTCCGTAGTTGGCATAAATCCAGTTCAGAAAGCTCTCATCAATCCGGTAATCCCCGATAAACTCTTTACTGCAGGAATCTAATAATGCCTCGTATGCATCATCCAGATCTTCTATTACCAGCTTCTTCGTCTCCTGCTTCTCTGATTCCGAAGCTGTTTCTGTAGATTCTGTTGCTGCATATTCTATTTGTTCACTGTCTTTCTGTTCTGCATTTACTGCCGTCTTCTGCCGGCATCCGCTGCAAATCATTCCAAACAATAATATTGTCAGCCCTGCTATCTGCAAAGTTTTTCTTCTCAAACCGGTATCCTCGCCCAACTCCTCTTTTCTCTCTTGTATGCCCTGCTTTATTGCCGATAACATTATACACTATCTTTCTTTTTCTAACAATCCTTATTTTGCAAGCGTATTCTGGTATAGACTAAATTATCTGTGCAGGTCGTTCGTCGACAATGCCACGTAAGGGCAGAAAGGGGTACTAAGAATTTCCTCTATACGCCTTTTCTTCCCGCAACCGGTGCATATTCGCATCCATGCTCAGATGCACCTCGCAGGTACATCCCTGTGCCTGCGTTGCTAAATTGTATAGGAAATTCCAAGTACCCCTAACAGCCCTTACAAGGCTTGCCGACGAATGACCCGCACAGATAGTTTGCTGTATACCAGAATTCGATTTTCAAAATTCTACTATTAGGCTTCAAAAATATCACACTTCTTTTAACTCTATGATTTGGTTCGATATGTTGCGGACTGCCGGTATTTTCCCAATTATTCCATAGATTGGATAGAGCTTTTTCATACCCTCCACCAGGCTTACGTCCTTTACCGGTTCAAAACCCGGCAATTCTTTTGCCAGTATGCGTCCGTTCTTTACACCCCAGGTAAATTTCGCTTTGCTGGCTTCTATGGATTTTTCTTTGATGTGTTTTACTACAAATGGAGACATGGTTTCCACCAGTACAGTTGCATCGGTAAAATGTTTTCGGATAATTGTAAATATCTTCTGCACATTCTCCTTGGAAAGATACATGGTCAGCCCTTCGATAATCACAAGAGTCGGACGTGTTTCATTGTGTAAATCGGTCTCAGCATCAAGTGTCTTATGAACCTCTTCTGCCCACGCCTCATCCATCGCAGAATAAGGAAGGACGGATACCCGCCCAGTTTCTTCTAAGAATTTTTTACGCACTTCTATGGTCACTGGCAAGTCCAGATTAAACCAGCGTAATTTCCCGTTATCTACCCGATAAAATCTGGTATCCAGACCACAGGCAATATTAATTACAACAGCATTCGGATGTGCTGTGACATAGTTTTGTACCAGTTCATCCAGTACAATGGTTCGTGCCACAACGCCATTTTGCATCATGGCATCTTCCTTTGCCTTTGTGAAATCATAGTCCATCTCTTTTACGATTTCCATTGCCTTCTTATCATAGATAAGATGTCCCTCTCTTTCAGACTCCATGGCTCTTGCATAGAGTGTCTGAATCATGGTTTCCGGTACTCCGGTCATTTCAATTTTCTTCATGTGTGCTCTCCTTTCGCACCATAACAAAAGTTATATTCTGTTATGGTAAAGAAAAAAGGACACCCTCCAGATTTACATCCAGAAGGCATCCTGTCATTTTCGATTGCTGTCTCAGGATTTGCTGCCTCTCTTACATATAATTCCTGCATCAGCTTCTGATACTGTTCCACTGCCGGTCCTAAGATTGCATGAAGCAATGCTTCCTTATTGGCAAAGGAAAAGTAAAAGGCTCCGGTGGTCACATTTGCCCGCTTGCAGATGTCCCTAAGACACGCCTGCGTATAACCCTTTTCTAAAAATTCTGCTTTTCCTGCTTTGATGAAACGTAATCTTGTCTGTTCTCTATTTCTTTCATTCTCACCCATAACACTCGTTATGTTAGTATAGACTAACCATTTTGTCAAGCTTCATCATTTAACATTTCTTCTAAGGTATGCCAGCCTAATACGGCGCACTTTACTCTTGCCGGCATATGGGAAATATCCTTTAATGCCGAAGCTTCTTCCAGCTCGTCAATTTCTTCATCCGAAGCTTCTCCTTTTATCATTTTTAAGAATAATTCTCCTAAATGCAGCGCTTCCTCTTTCTTCTTTCCGACAATCATGCCCAGCATAATATCGGCAGATGCCTGGGAAATAGCACAGCCATCTCCTACAAATGCACCGTCTACGATTTCATCACCATCTAATTTTAATTTTAAAAAAATGTCATCCCCGCAGTTTGGATTCACGCCTTCCAACACCAGGTCGGCATCTGGAAGGTCATGCTTGAACTCCGGGTGAATATTGTGTTCGGTAAGGATTTCATTATAAAAACTTCTACTCTCCATATCCCATTCTCCTTCTGACTCCTGCTACGCTTTTCACCAGCGCATCGACTTCTTCTTCTGTATTGTAAAACATCAGGCTTGCTCTTGTAGCGGAGCGGACGCCCAGATACTCTAACAGCGGCTGTGCACAATGATGTCCTGCACGGACAGCCACACCGTCGGATTCCAATACCGCACTGACATCATGCGGATGCACGTCTTCAATGGTAAATGTCAGGATTCCGGTATGTTCTTCTGCCAGTTCCGAACCCAGCACATGAACCTTCGGAATTGCTTTCAGTCCTTCCAAGGCTTTTTTCGTAAGTGCAAGTTCACGCTCCTGCATGGTTTCAAAACCGATTTTGTTAATATAATCAATGGCGGCAGCCAGTCCCACTGCGCCTGCTGCATTGACGGTTCCTGCCTCAAACTTGTGCGGAAGCTCTGCATATTTTGCACCGTCTCTTGTTACAGAATCTATCATTTCTCCTCCGGTAAGGAATGGCGGCATTGCCTTTAAAAGTTTTTTCTTTCCATATAAGACACCGATTCCCATCGGTCCCATTAACTTGTGACCGGAAAATGCCAGAAAATCCACATCCAACTTCTGCACATCAATCGGCATATGTGGGGAGCTCTGGGCGGCATCCAGCACGACTACCGCATTGCTCTTTCTTGCTCTTCGCACAATTTCCTCTACCGGTGTTGGACGTCCCAGCACATTGGACACCTGTGTGATTGCCACCAGTCTTGTTTTATCGGAGAAAGCTTCGTCTAGCTTTGCTTCGCTTAAACTACCGTCCTTTTCACATTCCAGATAAATAAGCTTTGCGCCGGTCTGTTTTGCCACCATCTGCCACGGCAGCATATTGCTGTGATGTTCCATAATGGAAACCACAATTTCGTCCTCCGGACAAAGATTATTTAAGCCATAGCTGTACGCTACTAAATTCAGGCTCTCTGTGGTATTTCTGGTAAATATAATTTCTGTCTCAGATGCAGCATGGATAAACTGCTGAACTGTTTTTCTCGCTGCCTCATAGGCATCGGTTGCTTCCAGGCTCAAAGGATAGAATCCACGCAGCGGATTGGCATTATGTTTTTCATAAAATTCCTTTTCCGCCTCAATGACGCATGCCGGCTTCTGTGCGGTTGCCGCATTGTCAAGATAGATGACATCCCGGTCTTTAAAAAGAGGAAAATCCTTCTTAAAATCGTACATCCTAAATCACCTCTTCCAGCGCTTCCTTCGCAATTTTTTCTGTTACTTCATCCTTCATCAAATCACAGATATGCTCCAATTTTGCACCTGTCACAATACGTTCTGCAGCTTCCTTATCAATACCTCTTGCCCCAAAATAGAACATGGTATCTTCATCTAATTCTCCAATGGTTGCTCCGTGATTTCCTTTTACGTCTTCCTGTGCACATAAAATCAGCGGAATGGTCTTATTTTCCACATCATCACCCAGCAGAAGTACGCTTTCCTCTTCCTGTCCTTCTGCGCCGGAGGAACCACGTTTGAAATCAATGGTTCCGCGGAAAACCTTATGTGCCTGTCCGCGAAGAGCTCCGTCAGAATTAATATAGCTCATGGTTTTCTCGCCAAAATGATTGGCTACCATATTATAGTCTAAAATCTGCTGTGCCTGACCAAGATATCCGGTCTCTGTGGCAAAATTACTTTCTTTTCCATTCAAATCCATGCGGCATCCGGAATAGAGATTTCCTTTTCCAAGGAACAACTGGATATATTCCACCTTTGCTCCTTCGCCAATTAAATTGCCGCCTATATCACTTAATAAAGTCTCATGCTCCTGCGGCATCTGAACCTGAACTAATCTTACAGATGCACCGCTCTCGACTTTCATTCTGACACGGACTGCCAGAGATGCTTCTGCGGTACTGTCTTCCTCTTTTGTGGCATCCGGAGCCACACGGCTGTCCATCACAACAGTAAGTGTACTGTTTTCTTTTGCAACTATCTCTACACAGCCTGCCGTATGTGCATCTTTTTTGCCGGAAATGTGCAGTCTTACGGTTTTATCCTGTCCTGCATTATCTGCAAGAATCTGATATTTTGCAGTATTTTCTGTTGTAAAGATTGCATCTGCTTCTCTTCCGGCACCGGTTTCAATGTCCGAAAGCTGCTCTGTTTCAGTAGCTACTACATCTCCCTCTGCTGCAATCTCACAAGGTTCTATCTTATTGCTCCATTTTATCGGAGTTTCATTTACCTTCAGCCAGTTCCAGGTAGGAGAAGGCAATTCATTGATTTTCATACTTACATTTTGTTCCATGCTCTTTCCACATCCCTTCTGCTATCCTATGCTGCCCTTCATCTCAAGGCGAATCAAATTGTTCATTTCCAGTGCGTACTCTAAAGGCAGTTCCTTGGAAACATTATCCGCAAATCCGCTGACGATGCAGGCTCTTGCGTCCTCTTCGCTCATGCCTCTTGACATAAGATAAAAAATTGCTTCATCACTGATGCTTCCAATCTGGGCTTCATGTCCCACATTAGCATCCTTGGTACGGATGTCCATTGCCGGAATGGTATCGGAACGGGACTCAGAATCTAACATCAGAGACTGACAGGATACTGCTGACTTCGTGCCTTTCGCTTCCTTCGTTACCACAACGGAACTACGGAAAGTACTGATACCACCATCCTTGGAAATGGAACGGGTATTCATATAGGAGCTGGTGTCCGGTGCGCAGTGTACCACTTTGGCTCCGGTATCAAGGTTCTGTCCTTTTCCTGCAAAAGTTACACCGGTAAATTCCATGCGGGCACCCTTTCCTTTTAAGACACTCATCGGATACAGATAAGATACATGGGAACCGAAGGAACCGGATACCCATTCAATGGTTCCGCCCTCTTCTACCAGTGCCCGCTTGGTATTTAAGTTATACATATTCTTTGACCAGTTCTCGATGGTGGAATAACGAAGTTTTGCATTCTTGCCAACATACAATTCCACGCATCCTGCATGCAGATTGGCCACATTATATTTTGGTGCAGAACATCCTTCGATGAAATGAAGAGATGCTCCCTCATCTACGATAATCAATGTGTGTTCAAACTGTCCGGCACCTTTTGCATTCAGTCGGAAATAGGACTGCAGCGGAATCTCTACGTCCACACCCTTTGGCACATAAACGAAAGAACCGCCGGACCAGACTGCACCGTGCAATGCTGCAAATTTGTGGTCATTTGGTTTTACCAGCTTCATAAAGTGCTTCTGTATCATATCTGCATATTCACCATGCATTGCACTTTCCAAATCCGTATAAATAACGCCCTGTGCGGCAACTTCTTCTCTTACATTATGATAAACCAGTTCGGAATCATACTGTGCGCCAACACCTGCCAGTGACTTTCTCTCTGCCTGTGGAATTCCAAGACGTTCAAAGGTATCTTTAATGTCCTTTGGCACCTCAGACCATTTTCCCTTCATCCTTGTGTTTGGGCGGACATAGGTTACGATATGCTCCATATCCAGTCCTTCAATCGATGGTCCCCAGTCTGGCACTTCCATTTCATTGTAAATCTGTAAAGACTGTAAACGGAAATTCTGCATCCAGACGGGGTCATTTTTCTCTTTTGATATCTGCTCTACGATTTCAGAAGTAAGACCTTCTTTCAGCTTATAAGCATCCTTCTCATCATCCCGGATATCATATATGCTTCTGTCGATATCTTCTACATAGCTTTTCTCTTCCATTCCTTACACTCCTTACTCGTATTTTGCAAAACCATTCTCGTTTACTTCATCAATCAGGGATGCATCTGCGGTCTTAACAATGTGTCCTTCCACCATGATGTGCGTGAAATCTACGTGTAATGCCTCTAAAATCTTGGTGCTGTGTGTAATAATCAAAAGGCTTCCCTTACTGCTCTTCTGGTATTCTTCGATTCCCTTTGATACGGTTCTTACTGCATCTACATCCAGTCCGGAATCGGTTTCATCCAGAATCGCAAGCTCCGGCTTTAACATCAACATCTGTAAAATTTCAGCTTTCTTTTTTTCGCCGCCGGAAAATCCTACATTCAAATCACGTTCTGCATAAGACGGATCCATCTGTAAAAGTTCCATTTTCTCTGCCAGTTCTTTCTTAAAATCATAGAAACGGACTCTCTTTCCAGTCTTCTGTTCCAATGCACTACGGATAAAGGAACTTAAGGTAACGCCCGGTACTTCCAGTGGGTTCTGGAAAGATAAGAACATGCCGCTCTTTGCGCGTTCATTCACCGGCTCTCCGGTAATATTTTTTCCCTGGAAAAAGATTTCTCCGCTCTCTACCTGATAACGTGGATTACCAACCAGTGTATAACCCAGTGTGGATTTACCGGTTCCGTTTGGTCCCATCAGTACGTGTGTCTCATGTCTTCCTATTTCAAGATTTACGTCATGTAAAATATGTTTTTCTTCTACACTGACATTCAGATTTTTAACCTCTAAAAGTAATTCTTTGCTCATTTTTCTTCCTCCTGCATCTATTGTTTCTTCTTCGCTGCTTTCTTCTCCGCTTCCTGCTTCGACTGCAGAACATCCGCCAGCGTCATTTCATCAAAATATTTATCTATCAAATCTGCCAGTCCCTTCCAGATTGGAAGTGTACAGCAGGAATCTGATTTTTCACATGGCTCCTGGTCTTCTCTTAAGCAGGATACCGGTGCAAGCGTTCCTTCTGTCAGCCGCAGGATATCACCAACCCTGTATTCTTCCGGTTTCCGATTCAGACGATAACCGCCCTTCTTGCCGCTGACTCCTTCTATCATATGTCCCTTGGAAAGAATGGTCGAAATACTCTCTAAATATTTCTGGGAAATATTCAGTTTCTCGGCAATTCCTTTTAACGGAATATATTCTTCCGCATCATGCTCCGCCAGCTCGACCATAACCTTTAATGCATACCTTCCTTTAGTTGAAATCATGCTCTGCATTCCTCCTTTTCTGGTTCATTCGCATCATATACCCATTCGCCTACTATGTCAATGGGCGAATCGGTTTTCGTTTGTTCTTTTCGGGGAACAAAAAAACGCCACCAAATGCATTTCACCGGTAAATACTACCAATGTCATAATGCATTTCGTGACGTTTCTTATTTCTTATGAAAATATTCTATTTTCCGAAAAGCTTATTTATTGTAATTTACAATTTTTCCGAAGTCAGCCTTTAAGGAAGCTCCTCCTACCAGACCACCATCGATATCAGCTTTTGCGAACAGCTCTGCTGCATTTCCTGCATTTACAGATCCGCCGTACTGGATACGGATAGACTCAGCTGTTGCTTCATCATATACTTCACGGATGCATGCACGGATTGCGCCACAAACTTCTTCTGCCTGATCAGAAGTAGCTGTTTCACCAGTTCCGATTGCCCAGATTGGCTCGTATGCAATAACTGCTGTTGCAGCCTGCTCTGCTGTTACGTTCTGGAATGCAATCTTAATCTGCATACGGATCCAGTCAAGGTAGATACCCTGTTTTCTCTGTGTTAAAGTCTCTCCACAGCAGATGATTGGTGTAATACCATGTTCGAAAGCTTTTAATACTTTCTTATTTACAGTTTCATCTGTCTCTGCGAAGTACTCTCTTCTCTCAGAATGTCCTAATACAACGTATTTTACGCCAGCATCTGTAAGCATTGCCGGAGAGATTTCTCCTGTGTATGCTCCGCTCTCTTCAAAATACATGTTCTCTGCACCGATGCAGATGTTAGAACCTTTTGCTGCTTCCATTGCTGGAATAATATCAATTGCTGGTACGCAGAATACTACATCTACGTCTTCATTTGCTACTAATGGTTTTAATTCATTTACCAGTGCAACTGCCTCGCTAGGAGTTTTATTCATTTTCCAGTTGCCGGCAATAATTTTCTTTCTTGCCATTTTAAAATGTCCTTCTTTCTTAAATATATAAGCTTTTGCCTGCATACAGGCATGTGCTTTGATTACTTATTTATCGTTTGCTGCTGCAACGCCTGGAAGCTCTTTACCCTCTAAGAACTCTAAGGATGCTCCACCACCTGTTGAGATGTGGCTCATCTTGTCACCGAATCCAAGCTGGTTAACTGCTGCTGCAGAATCTCCACCACCGATGATGGTTGTTGCATCTGTATCTGCTAAAGCTTTTGCTACAGCGATAGTACCTGCTGCAAGAGTTGGGTTCTCGAATACACCCATAGGTCCGTTCCAAACAACAGTCTTAGCAGTCTTAACAGCATCTGCGAAAAGTGTCTGTGTCTTAGGTCCGATATCACAGCCTTCTCTGTCTGCCGGCATCTTGTCTGCATCATAAGTTTCTACTTCAACTGGAGCATCGATAGGATTTGGGAAATCTTTGATCGTTACAGCATCTACCGGAAGAAGAAGTTTCTTTCCAAGTTTCTCTGCCTTTGCCATCATTTCTTTACAATAATCGATCTTAGTATCATCTACTAAAGAGATTCCGATTTCATATCCTTTTGCTTTTAAGAATGTGTAAGCCATACCACCACCGATGATTAAGGTATCACATTTCTCAAGTAAGTTGTTGATTACATTTAATTTATCAGCAACTTTTGCACCACCAAGAATTGCAACGAATGGTCTTACCGGATTCTCTACTGCATTTCCAAGGAAGTCGATTTCTTTCTGCATTAAGTATCCAACTACTGCAGTGTCAACTAACTGTGCAACACCTACGTTAGAACAATGTGCTCTGTGAGCTGTTCCGAATGCATCATTTACAAATACATCACAGATAGAAGCAAGGTCTTTAGAGAAAGCTTCTCCGTTCTTTGTCTCTTCTGGTCTGAAACGTGTATTCTCAAGCAAGATAACATCGCCATCGTTCATAGCTGCTACTGCTGCTCTTACGTTCTCACCAACAACTTCAGGGTCAACAACGAATTTAACTTCCTGTCCTAATAACTCTGTAAGTCTTGCTGCTACTGGTGCAAGAGTTTTGGTCTGTTTATCTTCTTCTGTTTTTACTTTTCCTAAATGGGAGCAAAGGATAACCTTTCCACCATCAGCGATTAATTTCTTGATTGTAGGAAGTGCTGCAACCAGACGGTTCTCGTCTGTAATCTTTCCTTCTTTTAATGGTACGTTGAAATCACATCTGCAAAGAACGCGAAGTCCTTTTACATTAATATCATCTATAGATTTTTTATTTAATGACATATTAAGTAGTCTCCTTTAAATTTTATTTCTAATAGCAAGAAAGAGCCCGGTCCCAAAAGACCGGACCCTTTTCCTGAGTCTTATCTGCACTCTGGCAGCCTGTCGCTTAAAAAAGTAGTCTACCGTGCAGTGATTGTTCGTTAAACTACGGGAAACACGCTTTGCGGGTTTCTCTCGTAAATTATGCTAACTCGCTGAAGTATTTGATTGTACGAACCATCTGAGATGTGTAGCTGTTCTCGTTATCATACCAAGAAACAACCTGTACTTCGTACAGATCATCAGATACCTGGTTAACCATGGTCTGTGTTGCATCGAACAGAGAACCGAATCTCATTCCAACGATATCAGAAGATACGATTTCGTCTTCATTGTATCCGAAGGACTCGTTAGCTGCTGCTTTCATAGCTGCATTGATATCTTCTTTTGTAACGCCAGCTTTCTTAACAACTGCTGTTAAGATTGTTGTAGATCCTGTAGGGGTTGGAACACGCTGAGCAGATCCGATTAATTTTCCGTTCAGTTCTGGGATAACAAGTCCGATAGCTTTTGCTGCACCAGTGCTGTTTGGAACGATGTTAACTGCTGCTGCACGAGATCTTCTTAAATCACCTTTTCTCTGTGGTCCATCAAGAGTCATCTGATCACCTGTGTAAGCATGGATTGTTACCATGATACCAGACTGGATTGGAGCATATTTATTTAATGCATCAGCCATAGGAGCTAAGCAGTTTGTTGTACAAGAAGCTGCTGAAATGATTGTATCAGATGCTTTTAATGTCTCATGGTTTGTGTTGTATACGATTGTAGGAAGGTCATTACCTGCTGGAGCAGAAATAACAACTTTACGAGCACCTGCATTGATGTGTGCCTGTGCTTTCTCTTTGCTTGTATAGAAACCTGAACACTCTAATACAACGTCAACTTTTAATTCACCCCATGGGCAGTTGTTTGCATCTGGGAATGCATAGATTTTGATTTCTTTTCCACATACGATGATAGAATCATCTGTGCAGGATACTTCATCAGCATGCTCATATTTACCCTGAGAAGAATCATATTTTAACAAGTGTGCTAACATTTTAGGGCTTGTTAAATCGTTGATTGCTACTACTTCGTATCCTTCAGCACCAAACATCTGTCTGAATGCCAGACGACCAATACGGCCGAATCCATTAATTGCTACTCTTACTGCCATTATTAATTCCTCCTAGAAATTTAATATAAAATATCTTTATTTGGGATTGTACCCAATCTGGTATTATTCTAACCAATTTTTGTCGAAAGTTCAAGTAGTTCCCATCACTTTGTTAATTTTTTCACTATTTTTATTTCTTCTTTCTCATTTTCAAACAAATGTTACAATAGCTTTTCCATTTTTCATACTGTCTTTTGACAGATTGTCAAATTTCTATTATAGTATTCTGTGTATTATATACAAAGATTTTACTATACTTGTGAAAATGTAACATTTTTCTTAGTAGAAATGTGTAAACACCGGGTAAGGTTTGTGCAATATGTAGGCGAAAGGAATGGGAAAGCTTCTTCCCGAAAACACTGGAACAGTTATGATGTGAGAATCCGCAGCACTTTACGGGCAGTATTTTTCTTGAAATTAGGCTGTCTTTCCGGCTGCTTTGACCGGATACTGCTTTTGTCTGCCAGCAGCGGATACCACACTTTGTCTGAAGGGACTCTAAGAATTCCTGCAAAGATATTTGATTTGCGGCAACCGGCACAAATTCATATCCATATTCAGATTGTGCCTCGCTGGTACATCCATGTACCAGCGTTGCCGGGTTGCAAAGGGAATTCTAAGAGTCCCTAACAGACGCTGTTCACGGTATCCGCACGCTGGCAGACAAAATGCAGTATACTGTCAAACATTGGAAAGACTGCTTATTATAAAAGAAAGAAAAATACTGCAGGTTGAAGTGCCGGCTTCTTACATAAAAGCGTTCCGGTGCTTTTGGGAAGAAGCTTTCTCATCCAGTTCCCCACCTGCACAACCTTACCCGCCATACACCCCACAGAAAGGAGTACACTATGCTTTGGGACACACATATGCACACTGCTTTTTCTACCGACAGTGAGGCCTCACCGGAATCCATGATTGAAGCATCTATTGAACTGGGACTTGGCGGAATCTGCATTACCGACCATATGGATTATGATTATCCAAAAGAACATCCGGAGGATGAACCGGAATTTATCTTAGACACTCCGGTCTACTTCCCAACTATCCAGAAGCTGGGACAGCAATACAAAGATAAAATAAAAGTGCTGACCGGCATTGAGCTTGGATTGCAGCCTCATCTTGCAGCGAAACATCAGGAACTGATAAGCCGGTATGACTTTGATTTTGTCATCGGCTCTTCCCATGTAATCCACGGCAAAGACCCTTACTACTCCCGCTTTTTTGAAGGAAAAACCGAACAGCAGGCTTATCTGGAATATTTTGAATCTATCCTGGAAAATCTTGCGGTATTTGATAATTTTGATGTATATGGACATATCGATTATGTGGTACGCTACGGTCCAAACCGGAACCTTAAATATTCTTATCAGAAATATGCCGATGTCATTGATGCGATTTTAGAAAAGCTCATTGATATGGGAAAAGGAATTGAAATCAATACCGGTGGTTTCAAATATGGTCTGGGACATCCGAATCCAACAGAAGATATTATAAAACGTTATCACGAACTAGGCGGTGAAATCATTACCATCGGTGCCGATGCCCACAAACCGGAGCATGTTGCATTTGATTTTGCAAAAGTACCGGATATTTTAAAGGCCGCAGGCTTTCAGTATTTTACTGTATTCGAAAAGAGAAAACCGGCTTTTCTTCCGTTGTAAACTATGGGAATCACGCTTTACGAATTTCTCTTCTTATTGCGGTGTTCACCAAATCTGTATGCAGGCACGCGATTTTTCCTGTGTATGCAAAAGTAACGGCGCGGTTCGTCAACTGCGGAAACAACATAAATACAGTAAAGGGCACTTATCATGTCTCCTAAGTTGACGAACCACGCCGCCTTTTCTATCATAAGAAAATTGTTTTTACTTCAAATCCTACCCCAGCAGATGCAGCCGTTCGAATGCATGATACAGTCCGTCTTCATCAATCTTATCTGTAACCATATCCGCATACTGTTTTACTACCGGAATCGCATTTCCCATTGCCACTCCTGTTCCTGCAAATTGCAGCATTTCCACATCATTTGGTCCATCACCAAAAGCAATGGTATCTTCCCTGCCTATCTTTAACTCATCCATAAGCCGCTGCATTCCGGTTGCCTTGTTGACTCCCATCTTCGTCATTTCACCGGACATCTGACGATCCTTGCCAAAGCTTGCTCCGGTTATCTTGATATAATTTCCGACTTCCTTCTGCATCACATCCACCGGAATATCGGCATCAAAATACATTCCACTTTCAAGAGCCGGCATCTGTTCCGGATGTTCAACAAGCGTCAATCCGTTTAGAGCACCGTCAATATCAAGTCCAAGCCGCATACAGCGTTCTCTCATTTTCTTTGCATTCTCTTCATCCACATAACGTCCGTTGATTCCCTGCAGCATAAAGCATGCACCGTGCTCCTTCAGCACCTCTACCATATCCTGCACCTTATCATTTGCCAGAACGCTATGGTAAATCACCTTATCATTTGCAGACACATAAGCACCTGCCGAAGCCACAATGGCATCAAATCCAAACTCTAAAAGCCATGGATACACATTCGTTACAGTTCTTCCGGTACATAACGAAATCAGATGTCCCCGCTTTCTGGCCATGCTTAATGCTTCCCTGGCAGATTCCGGCATGTGCATGGTGAAATCCACCAGGGTTCCGTCTACATCCAAAAAAATCAGTTTACGGCTCATTATTCTGCGTCCCGAATCGCTTTTCGAACCGGAAGAACACAGCCAGGAGAAACAGATAATTCATCTACCCCCATCTCTAAGAAACGCTGGGTCAGAGTTGTATCTGCCCCAAGTTCTCCACATATTCCTGCCCAGATGCCTGCCTTGTGTGCATTTTCCACGGTCATCTGAATCAGCCGGAGCACTGCTTCATGATGCGGATTATAGAAGCTGTCAAGCTTTGCATTCTGACGGTCAATTGCCAGTGTATACTGGGTCAGGTCGTTGGTTCCGATACTGAAGAAATCAACCTCTTTTGCCAGTTCATCACTCATTACTGCTGCTGCAGGAGTTTCAATCATGATACCCTGCTCCACATTTCCAAAAGGAATCCCTTCCTTTGTAAGTTCTTCTTTCACTTCTTCTGAAATTGCTTTAATCTTACGCACTTCATCTACCGAAATAATCATCGGATACATAATTGCAATATTTCCGTAATTGCTTGCGCGGAATAAAGCACGGAGCTGGGTCTTAAAAATTTCCGGCCGGGTCAGGCAGATCCGGATGGCACGATATCCCATTGCCGGATTGTCTTCTTTGTCGAGGTTAAAGTAGTCCACCTGCTTATCGGCTCCGATATCCAGGGTACGGATAATAACCTTCTTTCCTGCCATGGTCTCTGCGACCTGCTTATAAGCTGCAAACTGTTCTTCTTCTGTTGGAAAGGTATCTTTTTCAAGATAAAGAAATTCACTACGGAAAAGTCCGATTCCACCGGCATCATTTTTAAGTACTGCCGCTAAGTCAGAGACATTTCCGATGTTGGCATACAGATTGATTTTCTGACCACTCTTTGTCACATTTTCTTTTCCCTTTAAAGTCAGCAGTAATTCCTTCTGTTTTGCATCCTCTTCTGCTTTTTTCTTATATTCTGCCAAAGTTGCTTCATCCGGTTCAATGATAAGAGTTCCGGTATAGCCATCCACAATTGCCTGTTTTCCGTTCCACTCTTCCTTGATTTCCACACCAATCAGTGCCGGGATGCCCATAGTTCTTGCTAAAATTGCAGTATGGGAATTCGTAGAGCCAAGCTGTGTTACAAATGCCAGCAGCTTACTTTTATCCATCTGTACGGTTTCACTCGGAGCTAAATCCTTTGCTACGATAATAACCGGCTCATCCCCAAGGTCGCTTCCCATATCATTTCCACATAATACATTGATGACACGCTCAGAAATATCCTTCATATCAATGGAACGGGCTTTGAAATACTCGTCATCCATATTTGCAAATACTTCTGCAAAGTTATCTCCGGTAACACCTACCGCATACTCTGCATTTACGCTCTGACTCTCAATAAGATTGTGAACGGAATCATTATAATCTCCATCCTCTAACATCATGGCATGCACATCAAAAATCTGTGCATTTACTTCACCCACTTCTTTTAATGCTTTCTTGTAAAGCTTGTGGAGCTGTTCAATTGCAGTCTGCTTTGCTGCTTCATAGCGGGCAATCTCTGCTGCCGGGTCTTCTATTCTCTTTCTTACCACCTGATTTTCAGCTTTTAAAAGGAGTTTTACCTTTCCGATTGCAATACCGCTGAATACCTTTTTTCCATTAAACTTTTCCATAGTCCATACCTTCTTTCTTTTATAAGTTTTCTCCATTTGAAGCAATTACTTCTTTATACCAGTCGAAGGATTTTTTCTTTCTTCTTGCAAGAGTTCCGGTTCCATCATCATATTTTTCTACATAGATGAAGCCATATCTCTTTGCCATTTCTCCGGTGGATGCACTTACTAAATCAATGCATCCCCATGGTGTATATCCCATCAGGTCAACGCCATCTTTTACCGCTTCTTTCATCTCTTTGATATGATCCCGCAGATAGTCGATACGGTAATCATCCTGAATGCTTCCATCTTCTTCTAATTTGTCATAAGCGCCAAGGCCATTTTCTACTACCATAACCGGAATCTGATAACGGTCATAAATTTCATTTAAGGAATAATGTAAGCCCTGTGGGTCAATCTGCCAGCCCCAGTCACTTGCCTTAAGATATGGATTCTTAAGACCGGCAATCAGGTTTCCATCCGTCTGCTCGCCATTTGGATCTTTTGATACACAACTGCTCATATAATAGCTGAGGGTATAGAAATCCACACAGCCTTCCCGCAGAATTTCTTCATCGCCCGGTTCCATTTTAACATGAATATTATTTTCTTCAAAATACCGCTCCATATACGCCGGATATTCTCCTCTTACCTGCACATCGGAACAGAACCAGTTCATAATCCGCATTTCCTTCTGTGTTGCTAACACATCCTCCGGATTGCAGGTAAATGGATACTTGGTCATAAAGACATTCATATCACCGATAAGATATTCCGGATATTTTTCATGTGCTAATTTTACTGCTTTTGCGCTGGCAACAAACTGATGATGTAATGCCTGGAAACGAACCTTCGGGTCATCCGGAATCTCAGTAATTTTTCCCTCATAGCCTTTTACGGTTCCAAGGGAAAGCAGGTTGCCAAGCGGTGTGGTTCCACCATTGATTTCATTGAAGGTCAGCCAGTATTTTACTTTGCCCTGATATCTTTCGAAAATTGCCTTGCAGTAATTCAAAAAATAATCAATACATTCTCTGGCTTCCCAGCCATTGTATTTTTCAATCAGTGCATATGGCATTTCATAATGGGAAATGGTTACCAGCGGCTCAATGCCATATTTTAAACACTCATCAAATACTTTATCGTAGAATGCCAGTCCTGCTTCGTTTGGTTCATTCTCCATTCCGGTCGGGAAAATTCTTGTCCATGCAATGGATAAACGGAATACTTTAAATCCCATTTCTGCAAATAATGCAATATCCTCTTTGTAATGATGATAGAAATCAATTGCTTCGTGGCTCGGATAGAGATATTCCGGATGAATGGTTCTTGTTACCTTTTTCGGCTCGGTATGGGAACCATTCGTACACATATCAGAAACAGATGCTCCTTTTCCATCTACATCCCATGCTCCCTCAAACTGATTGGCTGCGGTTGCACCGCCCCAGAGAAAATCTTTACGAAATGTCTTCATTGCTTTTTCCTCCTGCTTCTTATTATTTTTATTTGTAAAAATTTATAATTTCTGTTTTTATATTTTTCTTTTCTCATTCTGCCCTGCAATAAGGCTTCTGATTTTGTTGGATAGAGCACGAGCCCTTTATCAGAGCCCGCACCCTTAGGTATAAAAAACTATGGAAAACTAATTTATAAAACGGTAATCAATGCGTCCAACGCTGCAACTTTCTTTGCATCTGTCGGAACTACATCTGCGTAATCTGCTGTGTTGCTGATGATAACCGGAGTCAGAACGGAATATCCTGCTCCTGTAATCTTTGCAATATCAAATTCCAATAAAAGGTCACCTTTCTTTACTTTGGCTCCCTGTGCTACCTTCGGTGTAAATCCTTCTCCATCTAATTTCACGGTATCCATGCCCACATGAATCAGGATTTCTGCTCCGCCATCGGATACTATTCCAATGGCATGACCGGTTGGGAAGAAGGTTACTACTTCGCCATCACATGGTGCATATAATTTGCCTTCGGACGGGAGAATAGCAACACCCTGACCTAATGCTCCGCTTGAAAATGCTTCATCTTCTACTTCTTCCAAGGCTTTTACTTCTCCGGTAAGAGGAGATGCAATTACCTGGTTTGCTGCGGTTTTTGTGCCTTTCTTTTCTATTTTTGCTTCATCATTCTGTGGAGCATCATCATGATAGGTAATGTAAGTTGCTACGAATGCAACTACCATAGCTACTGCCATACCGATTAATACCCAGATCAAACTGTAAACGCTCTTTGACTCACCATCGATGAATGCCGGAAGTCCGAAGAATCCAAGACCCCCCATCATATAAGTTTTAACTCCGGCAAATCCTATGATTCCACCACCAATAGCGGATGCAATACAGGAAATTACGAATGGTTTTTTCTTTGGAAGTGTAATACCATAAATACATGGCTCTGTTACACCAAAGAGTCCTGAGATAAACGCCGGTAATGCAATATTTCTAAGTTTCTTATCTTTTGTCTTTAATACAATTGCCAGTACAACCATGGACTGCGCAAAAGATGCTGCGAAATATGGAGAAAGGATGAAGTCATATCCTAAAGTTCCATAATTAATCATTGCCAGTGGAACAAGTCCCCAATGTAATCCGAAGATTACCAGTACCTGCCAGAATGCTCCGACTAAGATACCTGCTACAAGACCTCCTACAACCGGAAGGTTATAGATTGCTCCGAAAATAATACCGATAATGTTGCAAAGGAAAGTAGATACCGGTCCGATTACCAGATAGGTAAGTGGAACCATTACTGCCAAAGTTACAACCGGAACGATAAATGTTTTAATAACGTCCGGAATTACTTTCTTTAATCTCTTTTCCAGCCAGGCAGCACAAGCCACTGCAATAACAATTGGTACTACTGAAGAAGTATAACCACTGGATGGCATAATAACAGGAATTCCAAAAAAGGTTGTATAATAATTCATTTCAAAGGAAGTTCCTGCAAACAGGGAACCTATCAGTTCTCCTGAAGTCAGATTAACCAGTGCCGGATAGGTAAGTGATATACCAAGTGCCATTCCGATAAATTCATTCATCTTAAATTTCTTTGCTGCAGTATATCCTAAGATAATCGGCAGGAAATAGAAGAATCCGTCTCCAATGGAATACCAGAGCTGATATGCTCCGCTTGTGGTAACATCAATTCCTGACTGACTTGCGATAAAAGACCACAGCGCCAAAAGACCTTTGATAATACCTGCTGCACAAAGCACACCAAGGAATGGCTGGAATACACCGGAAATCAAATCAATGAGTCTTGCACCAAGCCCCATCTTCTCTCCGCTGTCTTCTGCATCCTCGGAAACAGCTCCGTTTCCGGCCAGATGTGCATGTTCACAAACCACATCATAGACATCCGGTACATGATTTCCGATTACTATCTGATACTGTCCGCCGGATTTCATTACTGTCACAATTCCTTCCGTTGCTTTTAATACTTCGGTGTTAGCCTTGGACTCGTCTTTTAATTTAAAACGAAGTCTGGTAACACAGTGCGCAAGGCTTATGATATTCTCCCTGCCGCCTACGTTCTGGATAATAATTCTTGCCAGTCCATCATACTTACTTGCCATAACAATCCCTCCATTTTTATTTTTTATAGCATGTTCATTTTTATCTAAAACACTCTTGTGTTTTATTCATTTTGTTAAAAACAACGAATGTGCCTTGGCACATTCTCGCGCCTGCGGCGGTCGCTTGCGACATCTACCTTATACGCCGCAGTGTGCATCCTCGCGGAGCGTTTTTTAATTTACAGGAAAGCAATTTCCTGTAAATTAAAAAAGCCCAAACAAATAAAACTCTTCCTATGAGTCTTATTCGTCTGGGTTTTGCCGTCTTAACGTAACAATCCCTTGCCGAAAGGGTATTTACTTATTCATACTGTGAATCACACGATGAATGTGTACTGCCAGATAGGAAATCTCTACATCCGAGACTTCATAATCAAGCTTCTTCTTCATGTAACTCTTTATCTTCTGTGCACATTCGTAGGAACGCGGGAAACGATCCGCAATCAACTGGTCAAATTCTTCATCATTACGTTCACTGTCTTCCCGACTGATTACCCGCTGTACAAAGAATCTTAAATGCGTTACAAAACGCTCATAGGACAGGCTCTTTTCATCCAATTCCACCTGAAAGGTATATCTGACTATATTGAGTATATCCTTTATCATTGCCGGCATGTTCCTGGACTGATTCATCTGACCGCCCATCTGTGCATTTACCAGATGCATCGCAATAAATCCAGCTTCATCCTCCGGCAGCTCCACGTCTAGTTCCTGTTTTACAATATCTAAGGCTTTCAATCCCACCTGAAATTCTGCATTGTAGAATTTCTTCATCTCCCAGGAAAGCTCATTCGCAACAACGATGCCCTGCTGCTTTCTCTCTATGGCGTATCCCAAGTGGTCTGTTAATGTCACATAAATATTTTTACTTAAATGATAACCTAATGTTTCTCTGGCATATGCGATAACCAGCTCGGCTGTCCGGATATATTCATACGGCATGTCCTTTACCACCTGCATGAACTGGCTGGTACTTTCGTCCGGAAGGGAGAATACTTTTTCTATCTTTGTCTCATCTATTTCTTCTCCGGCTTTCTTTCCGAAGCCTATGCCCTTTCCCATAACGATGATTTCTTTACCTTTATCGTCCTCGGAACTGATTACATTATTGTTAATTACTTTGATAATCTGCATTACGTTTCACCTGTTTATGATATAAAAAAAGCTGCATTACACTCTAAATAATCCGACCTAACAATTATCTTAAAGTGCAATCCAGTCTTGCCTATCTCTAGTAACAATCCGGTTTGCGTCCCTGCTTATTACATTACAAATGTACTATATTTTATCAGAAACGTCAAGTCCGGAATGTAAACTTCGTATATAATATATAATTTTATCATTTCATTTTTGTGCACAATTCACTATTTTCCTATAATGATTCCACCGCCTGCGACAAATTCCCCATCATAAAATACCACCGCCTGACCCGGTGTCACAGCACGGACCGGTTCTTCAAAATGACAGCGGATCCTGCCCTCTCCGATATTTTCCACGGTACACATGGCTCCTGCATGTCCATAACGGATTTTACCTAAGAGACGTCTGCCATCAAAATCGGTAAGTCCCATATAATTGACATGGTCTGCAACCAGTGTATCCGTAAATACATCCTCTGGCGAACCTACCACTACTTCATTGGTTTCCGGTCTTATTTCTGTTACAAAAATCCGTTTGCCATATGGTATATTCAAGCCACGGCGCTGTCCTACGGTATAGTGGGTAATTCCTTTGTGCCGTCCGATAATTTCACCATCTTTTGTCACAAAGTTTCCCTCTCCCGGAACTGCATCTCCAACCTCACGGTCAATAAAACCTGCATAGTCATTATCCGGGATAAAGCAGATTTCCTGGCTGTCTCTCTTATGAGCCACCGGAAGTCCCACCTCTTCTGCAATTTTGCGGATTTCATCTTTATGATAAGCACCTACCGGCATCAATGTATGGGATAACTGCTCCTGTGTCAGGTTATATAATGCATAGGTCTGATCCTTGGCTGCTGTTACAGATTTTGCCACTGCGAAACGTCCGTTGTCACATTTTGCAATTCTTGCATAATGTCCGGTTGCAATATAATCTGCTCCGATGCTTAAGCTTCTGGCAAGAAGTGACTCCCATTTCACATAACGGTTACAGGCAATGCATGGATTCGGCGTTCTTCCTGCCAAATATTCTGCCACAAAATAATCCATTACATACTGTTTAAATTCCTGTTTAAAGTTCATCACATAATATGGTATTTCCAACCGGTCAGCCACTCTTCTGGCATCATCCACGGCACTTAGGCCACAGCAGCCACCATTTTCCTGCTGCTGTGTCTCTTCCTCATCCTGCCAGATCTGCATGGTTACACCAATCACATCATAGCCCTGTTCCTTTAAAAGATATGCCGCAACGGAAGAATCCACTCCGCCGGACATTCCAACTACTACTTTTTCCTTCATATATTTAATCCTATCCTACAGGCAAATTTTTAGCTGCACTCACAGTTTACCCACACTGTCAGCATCCGTCAAGTGAATTTTACGGTTTCCTTCTGTCCCCTTAGGATTGTGACATTCTTTTTGATGCAGGCAGTCACATAATCAATCTGCTCTGCCGTAATTTTTTCATTTAAAGTAAGCCGCAATGCTCCCCTTGCAATTTCCGGCGGTACACCGATGGCTGTTAACACATGGGATGGCTCATGTTCTCCGGAAGAACACGCTGAACCTGCCGATGCACAGATTCCATCCATATCCAGCATAACCAAAAGATTCCCACCTTCTAACTCATCAAAACAAAAGTCCACATTATTCGGAAGGCGGTTGTTCCATTCCCCATTCAGCCTTACCTTCGGCACCTGCTTTAATACTGAATAAATCAAGTAATCCCGCATCCTTGTCTCGATTTCCATCCGCTCTTTTAAGCTTTCCATTGCCATGGCTGCCGCTTTTCCCATGCCTACAATTCCCGGCACATTCTCAGTTCCTGCCCGGACACCGCTTTCCTGGCCTCCTCCATGGATAAAAGGAGGTATCCTCTTTTTCTTTCGCACATATAAAAATCCGGTTCCCTTAGGTCCGTTGAATTTATGTGCGCTGGCACTCATCATATCAATATTCATTCTGTTGACATCAATGGGAATATGTCCATATGCCTGTACGGCATCCGTATGAAAACAGATTCCATATCTCCTGGCAAGCATACCGATTCTTGTTATAGGTTCTATGGTGCCAATTTCATTATTTGCCATCATAACAGAAATCAATATGGTATCCGGCCGGATTGCCCGCCGCACCTGCTCCAAGGAAACCGTTCCCTTGTCATCTACCGGAAGGTAAGTAATCTCATAACCATTCTGTTCCAGATATCCGCAGGTTCTTAAAATGGCATGATGCTCTATTTTCGTGGTAATGATATGCCGGCCTCGCATAACCATACTTTCTGCGGTACATTTCAATGCCCAGTTATCAGATTCACTTCCTCCGGCTGTGAAATATATTTCCTCCGGCTGCGCCCCGATGCTCTGCGCAATGATCTGCCGGCTTTCTTCTATGGCATCATGACTTTTTTGCCCCAGATCATACAGGGCAGATGGGTTTCCATAACGACGCTCATAAAAGGGCAGCATTGCTTCGATTACTTCCGGTGCTGTCGGTGTTGTTGCTGCATTATCAAGATAAATCATTTTCTTCATGCTTCTTTCCCTCTGAGAATAGTTCTTTCTGCCTCTGATTTATCATATACTTTTGACAAATCTGCTTTTTCATGGAGGCTCCAATTGAAACCGTTGAAATCCATTTCAAATCCACTGATTGCCGGTACTCTCCTGCTTACTGTGACCGGACTTTCCAGCAGAGTAATCGGTTTCTTCTATAGAATATTCCTCTCCCGCATAATTGGTGCAGAAGGTCTTGGAATTTATCAGCTTATTTTTCCGGTTTTTGCCCTCTGTATTGCCTTCAGTTCCTCAGGCATCCAGACCGCTGTCTCCCGCTTTGTTGCTGCAGCCGACCATAAAAATACCGGCATGAGTTACCTCTATGCCGGTCTGGTTCTTTCTGTGGGAATTGCACTCTCACTTACTGTTATTCTGATTTCTTATTCTGATTTTATTGCTATTCATATTTTAGATGAAGCCCGTTGTGCTCCACTCCTTGTTATTCTTTCCTACTGCCTGATTCCTGCCAGTGTCCATGCCTGTATCAATGGTTATTATTATGGGAAGAAGAAAACTCTGGTGCCATCCGTAAGCCAGCTTATGGAGCAGGTTGTCCGGGTCTTAAGTGTCTATACACTTTATCTTATCTGCCTGGAAAAAAGTTATCCCATCACGCCATCCATTGCTGTCTGGGGTATTGTCTGCGGTGAACTGGCTTCTTCACTCTTTTCCGTAAGCTGCCTTCATTTCAAAAAGTGCAGCAGGCATATAAAAAGAATTTTTAAGGAACTTTCCCTCTTTGCGCTGCCCCTTACCACCAATCATGTAGCATATCACTTATTTTCCAGTATCGAAGCCATTCTGATTCCCATCTGCTTAAAAAAATATGGCTACAGCAATCAGGATGCCTTGAGCGTCTTCGGCA
This sequence comes from Roseburia sp. AF25-13LB, assembly GCF_003478915.1. Taxonomy (NCBI): domain Bacteria; kingdom Bacillati; phylum Bacillota; class Clostridia; order Lachnospirales; family Lachnospiraceae; genus Roseburia; species Roseburia sp. AF25-13LB. The sequence continues at coordinate 65,451 of NZ_QUFO01000005.1, read as the reverse complement.
TTTTTACCGGAATGGCAATGCCAATGATTCTTTTTCCCAATGTCCTTGTAAATTCTGTCTCGGTGCTGCTGATGCCTGCTATTTCAGAAGCCTATGCAAGAAAGGATTTTCACTTAATCCGCCTTACTATTAAAAAAACGGTGTTTTATTGTCTGCTTCTTGGCTTTTCCTGTACCTTCGGTTTTCTTCTGACCGGAAAATGGATTGGACAATTCATTTTCCAGAACACATTAGCCGGCAGTTTCATACTCATATTAAGCTGGATCTGCCCTTTCCTCTATCTGTCCACCACCCTTACTTCCGTTCTTCACGGTCTAGGGAAACCGGGGCGTGCGTTCTACATTAATATGAGCGGCTGCACTTTACGCATTTTCTTTATCTATGCACTGATTCCAACATATGGCATCCGCTGCTACCTCTATGGCATGCTTGCAGGCGAACTGCTGACTACTTTTTTATCCTTTCTTGCGCTCCTTCGGTTTACCAGAAAAAAATCGCAAAAAAACAGTCTGCTTTAGTCTATTGATTTTAAGGATTCTGCCATGTTGATACGTTCTAATTTGCCTGTCATCATACAGTTTACAATCCATGCAAAGCCCATCGTCAGCAAAACACTAAAGAGATAACTTACTGCATTAATCTGTACATTAAAGGATACCATATCAATCTGTATCTCACCCATTACAAAACGATGGAACCATTTTCCTAAAATCAGTCCCAGTCCGCAGCCGATAGCAGTTAAGACCATATTCTCCCGAAACACATAAGATGCCGTTTCCTTTGGATAGAAGCCTAATACTTTAATGGTAGCTATCTCCCTCACCCGTTCCGTAATATTGATATTATTAAGATTATATAATACGATAAATGCCAGTGCTCCGGCACAGATAATAATGATAATGACAATATAATTCATACAGGACATCATCTGTGAAATCCGGCTTAACATATCGGAATTAACGGTTACTGCCGTCACACCATCTGCTTTCATCAGTGCCGCACTCACTTCATGAATATCTGACGCATCCGGCAGTCTCACATACACATTTTTAAATACCACATCCCCAATCTGTTTTTCATAGGATTCCGGTGCAATGTATACATAATTATAAATATGATTCTCACAGATTCCGGTGACTTTTAAGTGCATCTCATTGTTGTCACTGTCACGCAGCAGAATCGTATCGCCTTTTTTGACTGCATAGGTTTCTGCTACTTTCTTTGAAAGTACTGCTTCTCCTTCTTTTGGATAAGCAATCGGCTCCTGTTTCTTTGTATGCAGTGAAATAAAGTCTCCTACTTCATCCGGATTTTCCACTGCCACCATATGAATCGACTTAGTTCCTTTATCTGTCACCAGGTCAATGGTCTTTTCCATGGCATACATGCCTGCTGCATTTTCCTTTTCCAATACAGAATCTAAAGATTTAAGACCGGTCTCTCCCGGCATCTTTCCATCTTTTAATGTAACTCCGATGTCGTAAAGCTGGATTTCTTCATACTGCTGGTCTGCCACTGCCACTACAGAATCCCTTACACCAAAGCCCATCACCAACAATGCCGTACAGCCGCTGATTCCGATTACCATCATAAAGAAACGCTTCTTATAGCGGACAATATTTCTTACGGATACCTTCTGCAAGAATTTAAGTCTCTTCCAGATAAATGGTACATGCTCTAAGAATACACGTTTTCCGGCTTTTGGTGCTTTCGGCCGCATCAAATCTGCCGCCACTTCTTTTAACTCTTTATGGCAGGACAGCCAGGTCGTCCCAACGGAGCAAAGTACTGCAACGGTAAGTGAAACCAGTGCCAGCGGCAGGTCAGACACATAATAAATCCCACCCATTTTATAGACAATTCCATAGGCGGTTATGATGACTAACGGGAAGAAATGGATTCCCAGCACATAGCCGATTAACGTTCCGCTGATGGCTGCAGAGCCGGAATAGAAAAGATATTTTCCCATTATCTTTCCTTCACTAAAACCCAGTGCCTTTAATACTCCAATCTGTGTCCGCTGTTCTTCTACCATACGATTCATGGTCGTCATGCAGATTAACGCTGCCACCAGAAAGAAGAATACAGGAAATACATTGGCAATTCCTTTTACTACACCGGAATCATTTTTCAGGCACACATAACCCACATTGGTATTCCGGTCCAGTACATAAGTCTCTGGTTTCTCGATTTCATCTATCTTACTCTGTGCATCTGCTATCTGGTCATCCGCATCCTGCATCTGCTCATCAAATTCACTCTGATTCTCCTGATACTGCAATAAGCCGTCTGCCAGCTCTGTTTCTGCAGCCTCAAGCTGATCTTCTTTTTCTTCTATCTGTTCTTTTGCTGCCGCAAGCTGCTTCTCCCCATCCGTAAGCTCTGCCTCGGCAGCTGCCAGTGCATTTTTTCCATCTTCTATCTGCTGCTTTGCGGCTGCCAGCTGGCTTTCCGCAGAAGAAAGCTGACCTGCGGCTGCTTCTAATTCCGCATTCTTTGCATTTAATTCTGCTTCTGCACCGGCAACCTCCGTTAAACCAGCTTCAATCTGTGCCAGCATCTCTTCATAGCCCGGAGTATTTTCCGTCAACTGTGCTTTTGCAGCCTCAAGGCTGTTTCTCTGATCTGTCACCTGCTGCTTTGCTGCCAAATAAGCATTCAATCCCTGCTCATACTCTGCCTTTTTTGCTGCCAGTGCACTTTCCTGCCCGGAAATCTGCTGCGATGCGCTCTCTAATTCTGCCGCCTTAGAAGACAATGCATCCTTCCCGGACTGCAACTCCGATGCTTTAGCAGAAAGCTCGGTCTTTGCAGAAGCAATCTGATTTTTTCCATCGGAGATCTCTGTTTCTCCATCCGTAAGCTGCTGCTTTGCCGATTCTAATTCCACTTCCGCTTCTGCCCGCTTTTCCTCTAACTCTTCCTTCTTCTCATCCAGTTCGTCCTGTGCGTCTTTTACAATCTTTTCATAACGGATATCTGCCTGTTCCTTTGTATAGGCCTCCCAGTCTGCTTCCTTTGCGTCCATATAGGAATCATACTCATCGGAATAGATGTCATAATCTTCATCAAATTTAATATAGATTTCTGTGTCATAATCTACTGCAAATCCATCTTTTAATATATAGGCAAATCCGCTGATTCTGCCATTTCCAATGGATGTATTGCCACGTTCAAACTGGATATAGCACGGTGACTGTACCAGTCCGGTAATCGTATATTCTTTGTATGCAAATTTATCTAAATCATCTGTTGTATTATTTTCCGAAAGAACCAGCTTGCTTCCAATGGCATCTTCTGAAAAAAGTGCGGAATCTACCACACATTCATCAGCGGACTGCGGCATTTCTCCGGCAATCAGCTTCAGTTTATTGACCTTCTCTGTGATGGAATGCATCTTGATAACGCGCTCATTTTCTCCGGCATCCTTATAAAGAACCTCTGCCGATATGGCACCCTCTGCCGCCCGGACATCTTCTTTTTCTGCCAGTGCTTCTACATTTTCTTCTGTAAAGCCAAGTGTGGATACCAGACGATAATCATAGAATTGCAAATCCTTTAAATAGACATCCGCAGAATGCACCATGACCGACTGGGTAATCTTAAGGCCGGAAAAAAATGCAACACCCAGTGCAATAATGGCAAGGATAGCAAAATATCTTCCAAAGCTTTTCTTTATCTCACGAAATGTATTTCTCTTCATCATGGATTTCATATTTCAAACCCTTTCTTTTCCACATGGACTACCATTCAATCTCATCGACATCCACGATATGTTCATTTTTCTCTATCTTTTGAATGGTTCCGCTCTTTACGGTAATGACACGGTCTGCCATTGCAGTCAGTGCCTGATTATGTGTAATTACAATGACGGTTTTGCCCTGTTTTCTGCAGGTGTTCTGCAGCAGTTTTAAAACGGCTTTTCCGGTATTATAATCCAGTGCGCCTGTCGGTTCATCACAAAGCAGCACCTTCGGATTCTTTGCCAGTGCTCTCGCAATTGCCACTCTCTGCTGTTCTCCACCGGATAGCTGTGCCGGGAAATTGGCTTTCCGTTCACTTAAGCCCACCTCTTCTAAAACTGTTGCTGCATCTAACGGTTCCTTGCAAATCTGTGCTGCAAGTTCAACATTTTCCAATGCTGTAAGATTCTGCACCAGATTATAAAACTGGAATACAAATCCCACATCATATCTCCGGTAACTGGTAAGCTGCCGCTTATTATATGCTGAGACTTCTTCTCCATCCAGATATACTTTTCCGGTGGTCAGATAATCCATTCCTCCCAATATATTTAATATTGTTGTCTTTCCTGCTCCGGACGCTCCTACGATAACGCAGAATTCTCCCTTTTCTATTTCAAAATTCACATCATGTAATGCTTCTATCGTAACTTCTCCGGTTTTATATACTTTACTTACATTCTGAAAGGATACAAATGCCATTTGATAGCTTCCTCCTTTTATTCTGGTTATTCAGGTGATTGTGCAAACGGGATAGCGAACTTTGTTCCAATTATATTACGCTGATGCGCAGGGGATTATCTTCCGCTATGAAATGCCATGGTTCTAAAATACGTGTTTTCCTTGTTGTTATAAAAACCGTCTTTCCAATGTTTGTCAGAAGAGCTACACGGTTCGTCGAAATACAGATGCCTGATAAGGGCTGTTTAGGGACACTTGGAATTTCGTCTGGCAACAGGCAACGCTGGTGCACGGATGCACCAGCGAGGCACAACTGAACAAGGATGTGAATTTGTGCCGGTTGCCAGATGCGATTACATATAATATCGAAATTCCCAGTGTCCCTTGCAGGCATTATGTGGCATCTGCCTTCGACGGACAGTGCAGCTATTCCGCCAAAGCAACCGGAAAGACAGTTTACAAACAAGAAAAACACGCATTCTAAGAACGATTGGCATTTCATATCGAATAAAGATAATCCCTCTGTGCATCCCGTAATATTTTCAGGACAAAATCTATCCCCTTCACAATCACCTGTTACCTGCTTATTGTAATGGTAGCACAATCTTTTCACTTTTTGAAATTAAATTTTTCTAAAGTCAGGAAGTACGCTTTCCAAATTACACCTACAAAACCTGCCACCAGCATTTTCTTATGAATGCCTGACAACGAAAAAATCCACTTTCTTAGAATCACAGTCAGAATCTGCTATTCTAAAAAAGTGGATTATACATTCAAATATCCGAAAAATTTTTTCTTATAACAACGGAGCTATCACTGCATCAAACATACAATTTAAACTTTCTTCATATATCTCCTGATACGTGCGGTGAAAAGTCTCAGTAATTGCCATTGCCTGCTTTGGTACTTCTTCGTAAAGTCCAAATGCCGCCTCATATACTTCCGGATTCTTATCGTAAAATGCTTCTGTCATGGCATTTTCAAATTCAAATCGTGCGCCCTTGGAAAGATGCTCTTTAAAATCCTCTTTCCGTACATTTTTCACATAATCATCCTGAAATATATTTAATCCTTCTGCCTTGACTAATTCCTCTAAGCCTTCTTTTACATCTTCGTAAGTCATGGTCTTGAAATTCTCTACAAAGAATTTGTCAAAGGTCTCCTTATCCGGAAACTGCTTTGTTAAGCTCTCCATCTCTTTTTCCTCCTGTCTTATACCGCATGCAAAATCATGCGTTCCCGATATACCACTTCCATATGGTCTAATACTCTTCTCGCCCGCTGATACTGGTTATAATGTGTGCTGATAACGCAGACTTCCTTCGCCCCATTATAAGCAACTCTCTTATAAAATGGAACTCTCACCCAGTTCTGTGTAAACGGAATCTCATGGCTTACCAGTGTCCGCATCATCTGACTGCTGACTCTGGCATTGGTAGTTCTGCATAATTCCACATCCCGGTCAATATTTTTCCCCATGGTCTTCGGTTTGTTCTTCTTCATAATAATACCCTGTCTCCTTCTATTTGTCCATAATCTGAATCTCTACGGTCTTCCCCAGACAGCCTGCTACCTTCACCAGAAAATCCAGACTTGGATTATATCTTCCGCTCTCCAATCTGGAAATATTGGATTTCTTCGTGCCTGCCCGCTCTGCAAGCACTTCCTGGGTAATATGCTGTTCCTTGCGCACCGCCTTCAACTGACGCACCACATCCGAACGCGTCGACTGCTCCCTGCTCTTATTCTTCTCCATTTCTCACCTCAACAACTGTCTCTATGTTATCATATATGATAACTTATTGTCAACGAAAAAGAGCCTCAAAAGGCTCTTTTTGAACTATTCTTCTATCTGACGCAGCACCTTGCGGAACTGGAAATAGAACAGTACAGACGTAAAGCTTACCGCCAGCACATCCGCTACCGGCTCTGCCATATAAACTGCCATTGCCTGATTGCCGGTAAAAATGTGTGGCATAATATAAATAAGCGGCAGTAATAATACGAATTTACGCATGACCGCTACAATAATAGAAGATACTGCTTTTCCCAGTGATGTAAATGCCATCTGACACGCCATCTGGATTCCGAATATCATAATTGCCATAAGATAAATCCGGAGTGCATTTCCAGTATACGCAATCAGTGCCGCATCTGAGGTAAACATGGCTGCAAATGCTCTTGGAAATGCCATCACCAGTGCCCACAAAACAAAGGAAAATCCAACATCAATTTTCAATAATAAGAAATAGGCTTCTTTTACCCTGTCTGCTCTTTTGGCTCCATAATTATAGCTGATAATCGGCTGCGCTCCCTGACCCAATCCCTGTAACGGAAGTAGTGCAAACTGCATGACACTGGTTAATATGGTCATGGCTCCTACTGCCATATCTCCGCCATATCGTAATAACGAAGAATTAAAGCAGACCGAAATCACACTCTCGCTTGCCTGCATAATAAACATTGCTGTTCCAAGTGCAATACTCGGCCAAACAATATTTGCCTGCAAAACCATATTTTTTCCTTTCAGGCGAAGATGCGTTTTCTTTCCGCATAAAAAAGCCAGCACCCAGATACAGGAACATGCCTGGGAAAGAACCGTTGCCAGCGCTGCTCCTTTTACACCCATTCCAAATCCAAAGATAAATACCGGATCCAGCACAATGTTAATCACTGCACCAATCAGTACCGACAGCATACTGGTTCTGGCAAATCCCTGCGCTGTAATAAATGCATTCATCCCCAGGGTCAACTGCACAAAAATCGTTCCTATAGCATAAATATTCATATAATCAGCAGCAAAAGAAATCGTATTTTCGCTGGCTCCAAATGCCAGAAGAAAGCCTCTGTTTCCAGCCAGCAGAAATGCAGTCAGTATCAGCGATACAATAATCTGGGTGCAAAAACAGTTCCCCAGCGTTTTTTCCGCCTTGTCCTTCTCTCCTTTTCCCATAAATATGGTTGCCCGTGGAGCACCACCATTGCTAATCAGTGCTGCAAACGCAGATACTACCATAATAAGCGGCATGCATACACCGACTCCGGTCAGTGCCATTGCACCATCCCCCGGAATATGGCCGATGTACATACGGTCTACTATGTTATACATCATATTAATCAACTGGGCTGCAACGGTAGGCAATGCCAGCTTTAATAACAGCTTTCCTACCAGTTCTGTTTCTAAAAATGTTCTGTCATTGGTCTGTTCCATGTAATTCTCCTTACCTTCTACTCGCGTAACTACGGGAAACACGCTTAGCGAGTTTCTCGAGTTATCGCGGTGCTCGCCAAATCTGAACAGAAAAGAAGTTCGCCAAAGCGAGCTTGGCTCCTTCTTTTCTCCCAGATTTTTCTCGCTACTCGCGTAAAAAAAGAACCGACCAGTAGTCGATTCTTTTCCAAAATTTTAATGCCGGCAGCGGGACTTGAACCCGCACGTGGTTGCCCACAACAGATTTTGAGTCTGCCTCGTCTGCCATTCCGACACGCCGGCATTTATTCGGTTCAGTCGAACCGAACAAATGAAAGTTTATCATATTTTCTAATAGATTGCAAGTTTATTTTTCCGGGTCTTTCATATTTTTCAAAATATCAAAGCAGTCAAATGTTGCAAAATAATCCTTCGGTGTCTCTGCACGACGGATAAGCTGTACGGAACCATCTTCCTTCAGAAGTAACTCAGCGGATTTTAATTTACCATTGTAGTTATAACCCATGGAATAACCATGTGCTCCGGTATCATGAATTACCAGATAATCGCCCATGTCAATCTTCGGCAGCATACGGTCCACGGCAAATTTATCATTGTTCTCACAAAGAGAACCGGTTACATCATATTTGTGGTCGCATACGCTGTTATCCTTGCCCAGCACGGTAATGTGATGATATGCACCATACATTGCAGGACGCATCAGGTTTACCGCACAGGCATCCACACCAATGTATTCCTTGTGTGTATGTTTCTCATGAATTGCCTGCGTCACAAGGCATCCATAAGGTGCTAACATAAAACGGCCCATCTCAGTATAGATAGCTACATCACCCATACCTGCCGGAACTAAAATTTCATCATAAACCTTGTGTACGCCTTCGCCGATAACACGGATGTCGTTTGGTTCCTGGTCTGGTGTATAGTTCACACCAACTCCACCGGAAAGGTTGATAAAGCTGATATGGCAGCCTACTTCTTCTTTTAATTTAACAGCTACTTCAAAAAGCTGTTTTGCAAGCATCGGATAATATTCGTTGGTTACGGTATTGCTTGCTAAGAATGCATGAATACCAAAATTCTTTGCACCTTTTTCTTTTAAAATCTTAAAGCCTTCAAATAACTGCTCTGTTGTAAATCCGTATTTTGCATCTCCCGGGTTATCCATGATACCGTTGCTCATTTTGAACACTCCGCCCGGATTATATCTGCAGCTGATGGTCTCTGGAATCTTACCGATTGTCTTCTCTAAGAAGTCGATATGGGTAAAGTCATCCAGGTTGATGATTGCGCCAATCTTGTCTGCAAATTTATATTCATATGCAGGGGTATCATTGGAAGAAAACATAATATGCTTTCCGTCAAATCCCTGGGAATCAGCTAACATCAGCTCTGTCTGGGATGCACAGTCGCAGCCGCAGTCATACTCTTTTAAAATATTTAAGATAAATGGGTTCGGGGTTGCCTTGACTGCAAAATACTCACGAAATCCCGGATTCCATGCAAACGCCTCTTTTACTGCCTTTGCATTTTCACGGATGCCTTTTTCATCATAAAGGTGAAACGGTGTCGGATATGTTTTTACAATTTCTTCAATCTGTTCTTTTGTCACAAATGGTTCTTTCTTCATAATAGTTAGTCTCCTTCTCGCCTGCAGGCTTCCCGCCGCAGACCTCTTGCCTCAGCTAAGTAGTATTCTAAAATTCCCATTGTGACTTGTCAACCCGTCATTATCATTTTTATATTGTATCTTAAGACTTTTTCTCAATTATGATTCATTTCCCACATGATGTGGAAATGTCAGCGTCACTTTAAAGAAATCCCCATCGATAAGCAGCCCGAACGTTCCATTCATAAGTTCTGTCAGGCTCCGTGCGATAGATAATCCAAGTCCGCTTCCTTCCGTATTTCTTGAGCTGTCTCCCCGGACAAAGCGTTCCTGTAATTCCTCTCCGCTCATATGCAAAGGATTCTTAGAAACATTACGGAATATGATGGAAACATTTTTCTCATCCTGCTCCAGGTCAAGATATACTCTGGTTCCCGGCTGTGCATATTTATAAATATTGCTCAGCAGATTATCAAAAACTCTCCACAGATGTCTTCCATCTGCCAGAACAACAAGCTCTTCCTGCGGATGATGAATCACCAGTTCCAGATTCTTTTGTTCCAGCCGTTCTTCATATTCGCCTGCTGCCTGTGTCAGCAATACCTCCGGTACACATTTCTCCCAGTTCACCTTCAGCACTCCGGATAAAGCTTTGGATGCCTCAATCAGATCTTCAATCAATTTCTTCAGGCGGGCAGACTGTCGTGTCAGCACTTCTAAGTATTCCTGCACCTTCGGATTTTCCACATCCTCTTTGGTCAGCAAATCCACATAATTAATAATAGAAGTAAGCGGTGTTTTAATGTCATGGGATACATTGGTAATCAGCTCTGTTTTAAAATGCTCGCTCTTCATCCGCTCATCCAGTGCTGTCTGCATTCCGCTTCCAATCTGATTCAGATGCTCTGCATAATTTTTAAATTCTCCACGCATATGGCTGGTGTCCATCTGATAATCATAGTCACCCTCTGCAATCTTCTCACCACCCTGCTTCAACTGATTGAGATTTGCCAGTATGATGCAGAATATCAGGAAAAGTGCTGCCTTTTCTACCAGAAATACCAGAAAAATCCACTCCCAGTTGTAACTGTCTTCCAGCATCAGAACACCGATAAATTCTATGAAAGTAATGCCCAGTGCAATCACTACACCTTTATAAATAAACGGCATATGCTTTTTAATATAAGACAATGCCTGTTTCAGCCATTTTACAAACCGGCATAACAGCGTGTTGCTCCACAGCGTCTTTGTCTTATGCCTTACTGAGCAGCTCATGAGAAATACTAAAAGCAGGGTTGCTGTCAATACTGCCAGTATCACAATGGCAGCAAAGGAGCCTATGTTCGTTCCGTAAAATCCCCATATGTTTCCAAAAAATCCTGCCACACAGGCTGCAACAATATAAAGCATCAGTCCATAGAGTTCCAGCGGAATCTTATCGATAAAACTTCTCTGTATTCTGCCCTCTTCATCCTTCTTTCCGGCAGTCCGTACCAGCGTAACCAGTAAAATAACTGCTCCAATTGTACTTCCTGCAAGTACCGCAAAGATTGCATAGCGGGTCTTATAAGCAAAATCAATATATTTCATTTTAAAATACAAATCATCATGATAAGTCAAATCCCCCAGCGGGAAGAATGCCACTGCATAAATATCACCTCTTGAAAGATTTGCATCCTGTTCTTCTACTTCCGTAAATATCTGCTCCGGACTGTTTAAAACATCTATGGAAATTCCCGGATAGCAATAACTGTCATAATTTCCCACGATTGCCATGTATTCCGGAATGACGCTTCCCAGATTTCCGTTTTCTATGGTACAGATTCGTTCCACGGAAGTATCTACACTCTTTTTAAATACATAAAAATTAAAGTTCGTCTCATCAGCCAGGCTGTATGCACAAGACCGCGCATCCTCTGTATCATAATTTACAAAGTCTGAAAAAATTTCTGCTGCCAGATAGGAACCAATCTGCTCCTGAAAGTCTGCCGCTGTTTCCTCCTGGCTGTTTCGATAGATCTGGCTGTCTATCATTTCCAGCGTAAATACTGCAGATAAAAATGCAATTGAAGTCAGTAAAATAAATGCAATGACTGCGCTTGCTCTTCTGATGCCTCTTTTTTTCTTTTTCATGGTGTGTTTCCTCTTTCCATCTTATAGCCCTGTCCCCACACCACTTTTAAATATCGTGGATTTGCAGGGTCATACTCTAATTTTTCCCGAAGATGGCGAATATGCACTGCCACTGTACTTTCTGAGCCAAACGGCGCATCTTTCCATACTTTGCGATAGATATCCTTTGGAGAAAATACAACTCCGGGCTGTTCCATAAACAGTTTCAAAATATCATACTCTGTAGGGGTAAGACTCACCGCATCTCCGTCCAGCGTCACAACCTTGGCACTGTCATCTAATTCAATGCCACCGATGGCAAGATTCTTCTTTGTCATGTTTCCACCTCCCAGCTGCATATAACGGCGCAGCTGGGATTTTACTCTTGCCTGGACCTCCACCGGATTAAATGGCTTGGTAATATAATCATCTGCTCCCACCATAAGTCCTAAAACCTTATCGTTGTCTTCACTTTTTGCAGTCAGGAAAATCACAGGGACATTGCTGTTCTCACGAATCTTCACCATGGTCTGGATGCCGTCCATTTCCGGCATCATAATATCCATGAGCACAAGATGTATCTCTGTTTTCTGCATCATTTCAATTGCTTCCCGACCGTTATAAGCCTCGTAAATTCCATAGCCATCCGATGCAAGATAGATTTTTAACGCGGACACGATATCCGGTTCATCATCACATATCAATATGTTATACATTTTCTTTTCCCCTTTCCAAGTACACCATTATTGTATCGAATGAACCTTTAAGAACCAAGGCACCAAGTCTTTAAGATTTCTTTAACATCACGCAAATACTGTCTGTATCAACACCATATAAAGCACGGTTCCCACACCGATGCTCAGTAAATTATTTCTTTTCCACACATGTAAAACAACTACTACGAAAATTGCAATAAATTCCGGCAGACCAAAGGGAAACTTCACTACATTTACTGCCTTTAAGCAGTAAATAACAAGCATTCCCACAACTGCAGGCGGCAGCACTTTTCCAAGATATTTTACGATTTCCGGAATTTCTTTTTTCCCGCTGAATAATACAAACGGAATTGCCCTTGTTGTAAATACAACCAATCCGCAAACCACAATAATTAATAATGACCGTTCCACACTAATCGGCATTTTCCACTACCTCCTTTTCTTCCATCACCTTACGACCGGATAACAGAATTATCATAATACAAATCATGGATGGCAGAATGAAATTATCACTGCCAAAGATAAGCAGGCAGATAAGAGATGCTGCAATTCCGGTCAGCGCCGGCAAATGATTCCTGCTGGTCAGCCACTGCTCCACAAAAATTACGACAAACAATGCTGTCATAGCAAAATCAATACCCGTTGTGTCAAACGGAATCAGCGTTCCGGCAATGGCTCCGATGGCAGAACCAATAATCCAGTAAAGCTGGTCTAACAACGCAATGGAAAACAGGAATTTGTGCTCATCCACGCCCTCCGGCACTTTTGTAATAAAGAATAAGGAATAGGTCTCATCTGTCAGGGAAAAAATCATATATAATTTCTTTTTTCCCATATCACGGAATTTTTCTATTAAAGACAGTCCATAAAAGACATGCCGGATATTTACCATAAATTCTAAGAATATAATCTGCAGGAAGCTGACTCCCGGTGCAAAGAAATTAACAGCCAGATACTGTCCGCTTCCGGCGTACACCAAGATACTCATCAGGATTGCCCAAAGAAAATTGTAGCCTTTTTCCTGATACATCACACCAAATGCAATTCCTATAAAAAGATAACCTGTCAATACCGGTATCGTATACGGAAATGCTGCTTTCACTGCTTTGACATAGCCATTTTGTTTCATTCAGTAATCCTTCTTTCTAATTCGCCCTTTCTACATCAAACACAATAACTCTACAATATGAGACTTCAAAAAACAAGTTTTTTATGCTATACTAGAATAAATTGTAATTTTAATACACAGCCTGGAATTCGCATCTTAATGAGAAAGAAGAATTTCAGATTATGAAAGGAGTTCTATTCATGCAGATTGATCCGATTACCGCTGCGCTTGGAAGTACCGCTGCTTCCACAACCTCTGTAAACGGTGTAAATAATTTTGAATCCTATTTAAATAATGCAGGCAACAATTCCCTTGCATCTATCTTTCAAAAAGCCTCCGATACCTATGGTGTCTCTGTTTCTCTTCTGACCGCCATGGCAAAGCAGGAATCCAATTTTCAGGCAAATGCCACTTCCAAATCAGGAGCCATGGGCATCATGCAGCTAATGCCTTCCACTGCTTCTTATTTTGGCTGTACCGACCCTTATGACCCGGAACAGAATATTATGGCAGGTGCCAAATATATCAGCGAGCTTTTAAATAAATACAACGGAGATACCTCCCTTGCTCTTGCCGCCTACAATGCAGGCAGCGGCAACGTAGCAAAATACGGTGGAATTCCTCCATTTAAAGAAACCCAGAATTATGTAGCCAAAATCACCGGCTATATGCAGGAGGGTGTCACTCTTCCGGACGGAACATCCGTTGCTGCAAGTGCAAACAGCAATGCTGCCTACAATGCAGGCACTGTAGATAATTCCCTTTTTGTTGACCAGTGGGATTCCCTTGAGCAGAATGCCCTGCAGGATATTCTTGACCGCTTCTTTAATTATGATGACTATTTACGGTTTTTGAATATGTTTATGAAATTTATGTAAGATGACTGCAAAAATGCAACCCGGATATTTGTTGCTTCCTAAAAAGCATAGTTTTAGGGGCATTACAAATATCCGGGTTGTATTTTTTTGCGGATTCCTGGAGGAGCCGGGAATTTTGGCTTCGCTGACTCTCGTCATGGTAAAAGGCTGGCATTTCTGCGTTTTTTTACCCAATTCAAAGATTCCTACAGCTCCTTCATCATTTCCTGTACTAACTTTGCACAATGCTCTGCTGCTTTCTTTTCAAAAGTTGGATAATCCTCCTGTGCAGAGCCATCTGCTTTATCTGAAATTGCACGAATGACTACATATGGGATGTTATTTAAAGTTGCTGCCTGCGCGATGGAAGCTCCCTCCATTTCCGTGCAGTCCGGATGAAATTCTGCAATCAATGCATCCTTTATCTCTTTGCTGGAAATAAACTGGTCTCCACTTACTACGCGGCCTTCTGTTACATGAATATCCGGATTTACTTTTTTACATACCTCTACAGCAGTCTTACACAACTTTTCATCTGCCACAAAAGCAAGCTGCTCTAATCCCGGAATCTGTCCTTTTGCATAGCCTAATGGTGTCACATCCATGTCATGCTGAATAGCATCCTTAGATACTAAAATATCTCCGATATCCAATGCAGGATTCAAAGAGCCTGCTACACCGGTATTGATAATATGTGTTACATCATATAAATCTGCAAGGATCTGCACACACATTGCTGCATTTACTTTTCCTACACCGCACTGTACCACTACTACCGGCATTCCTTTTAAATTACCCTCATGAAATTCCATGCCGGCTTTTTTTGTAATCTGGTCTGTATCCATATTTTTCTTTAATGTTGCTACTTCTAATTCCATAGCTCCGATAATTCCGATTTTACTCATGCTTTCTTTCCTCTTTCTGCTGATTTCCTACTTATGCATTACGCAATACATTTTTCATATCTGCTTTAAAACAAATTTTCCAAACATCCTCTACGCCGGATAATTCAGGTGTGCATCATCAATATGATAGAGCACATTATTTAAATAGCGGTCTGCCAGATAGTTTGCCATACCAAGGTTCATATCAAGATAGTTGCCGCAGTCTTTTGGACTTGCGCCCGGTACCTCACCTTTAAAGTCACGGATGAATTCAAACATGCGAATCATCAGTGGCACGATATCTTTGGATGTATAGTCTCCCGCCAGCAATAAATAAAAGCCTGTCCGGCAGCCCATTGGTCCAAAGTATACGGTCTTGCTGGCATACTCTGCGTCATTTCTTAAAAAGGTTGCGCCAAGATGCTCTATGGTATGCACCTCTGCGGTATTCATAACCGGTTCATCATTTGGTGATGTCATTCTTAAATCAAAGGTTGTTACTGTACTGTCTCCTACTGCATCCTTTCTTGATACATAGACACCCGGCTGCAGTTTTATATGGTCGATTGTAAAGCTTGCTATTTTCTCCATGTGTTTCTTCCTTCTTTCTCTTTTTTCAGAGTAAATTTATCATGCATTTTCTTTTGTGTCAAATATTACAGCTGCAGTGTGCATCCCCGCGGAGCGTTTTTTACTTTACAGGAAAGCAATTTCCTGTAAAGTAAAAAAGTAAGATGCATACCCGATACCTGCTGTACGCATCTTACTCTTTATCTCCGCCATCCTTTATGCGGTAATATTTTTTCCGTTTTCCTGAATGCACTTTGCATACCAGTAATAGCTGTCTTTTGGGATTCGCTTAAAATCTCCGCTGCCATCATCATGTCTGTCCACATAAATGAGTCCGTAACGCTTCTTCATTTCGCCGGTTCCGGCACTGACAAGATCCATGGCTGACCAGATGGTATAGCCGAACAGGTCTACACCGTCCTCGATTGCCTCGCCCATTGCTGCGATATGGTCATTGAGATAGGAAATACGGTAATCATCGTGAATGCTTCCATCTGCATCGACTTCATCCGGTGCACCAAATCCATTTTCCACCACCATCATTGGAAGATGATAGCGGTCCCACAGCTCATTTAATGTATAGCGCAGTCCCTTCGGGTCTATCTGCCAGCCCCATTCACTAGCGGTCAGATACGGATTCTTGGCTCCCTCTAAAAGATTTCCATCGGTCTGCTCTGCTGCATCATCTATCGTGGCACAGTTTGTCATATAATAGCTGAAGGTATAGAAGTCCACGCAGCCGGCTTTTAAAATTCCATCATCCTCCGGCTCCTTCTGAATCGTAATTTGATGTTCTTTAAAATAACGGTTCATATAGGACGGATAACTGCCGAACACGGCTACATCTCCGGCAAATTTATTTAATAGCCGGTCTTTGTGCTGGCACTCTAACATATCTTCCGGCCGGCAGGTCAGCGGATACTGCGTAATGTGTCCAATCATACAGCCCACTTTTATTTCCGGACTGATTTTCCTTGCTTCTATCACCGTTTTCGCTCCGGCAACAAACTGGTGATGTAATGCCTGGAATCTTACTTTTTCGTCTACGGTCATGGATTTAAGAGAAATGAATGCTTCCCCGCCGAGATATTTCCCATCAATCAGCCCCAGCGACTTATAAGCACCCATTGGCATTACGCCAAAGTTAATCTCGTTAAATAAAAGCCAGTAATGTACCTCTTCTTTAAAATAATTCATTACACAACAGGCATAACGAACAAAATCATCAATTACTTCCCGGTTTGCAAAACCGCCCCTTTCTTTTGCCAGATACCACGGCATTTCAAAGTGGCTTAATGTCACCACCGGCTCTATGCCAAAGGATTTGCACAGAGTAAAAATATTCTTATAAAAGGAAAGTCCTTCCTGATTTGGCTCCTCTTCGCATCCGGTTGGAAAAATTCTTGCCCAACTGATACTCATGCGATAACATTTGCAGCCCATCTCCGCCAAAAGGCGGATATCTTCCTCATAATGATGATAATGGTCTACCGCATCATGGCTCGGATAGAATGCTCCTTCTTCCATGGTACTGCGAAACATCCGTGGTCTTCCGATTCCGCCACCTTTTATATTGTCCTGTATGGTAAGTCCTTTTCCTCCTTCTAAATATCCTCCTTCGCACTGGTTCGCAGCAGTGGCCACGCCCCATAAGAAATTTTCTTTAAATTCCACTTACACTCCCCCTATCGCTCTATTTTCCTTCCGAGGAATTCACCCAGCCGCTCATCAGAATATATAAGATTTACAGTCTGATAAAAATGCTGATAGCCGTCTCCTGCAAAGGAATGGAATGGTGCATCCTTTTTATAATTCTCCTGCAGTTCCCATTCGAAACAGTCTATCAAATCTGTCAGATAATTTTTCTGAATCGGAATAATGTCATGTGCCGGATAAATTTTATAATCCTCTGTTACTTTTAATGCCAGCTCCTTCAAGCTGTGAAGTGTACTCCGGAAGGGAGCCTGCACATCATTTCCCTGAAAATGCCAGATGTTGTGTGCAGATATCTGGTCTCCGGAAAAGAGCCATTTTTTCTCCTCTTCCAGAAGCATAATATGTCCATAGCTATGTCCCGGCGTATGTAATACCGTAAATTCAATATCTCCCAGCGAAATCTTGTCTCCATGACAGAGAAAATGAGGTTTCGTCTTACTGCTGATTCTCCACTCTGGGAACTCTTCCGGTATCAGTTCTTTTGTCCAGGGCATTTTATTTACCCTGTAATCCATTGCTTTTTTACGCATCTCTGTAGTGTCATTCCAAAGAAGCTTTCCCCAGTCCAGCGGATGTATCCACACTTCATCAAACCATTTGCTTCCAAGACCATGATCCGGGTCACCGTGGCTTAACACCAGCATAACCGGCAAATCTGTAATTGTACGAACCAGTGGCATGATATTTTCATAGCCATAACCAATGTCAAAGAGCATTGCCTTATCACTTCCTATAACAAGATAACAATGCACACTCTCTGTCTCCGTAATCACATAAAGCTGATCCGATATTTTTTCCACTACATTCAGACTTTTTTCCATTAAGCTGCTTCCTCTCCATAAATGCTGTCATCAAATCCTAACACCCAGGTTGATACAAAGCTTACTACAATGGTAATTGCTGCTGCAGCAATTGCAAAATAGAAGTTACTCATCGTTCCATCCGGATTTAAGAAAATCGGCATTGTAAAGAAGGATGGAGCACCGAAGCTGTATACTCTTACGCTGAAGATTGCACAGAAGATTGCGTTTACGATACATGCAATCCAGGTAGCAATCAAAGGTTTCTTCATTCGTACACAGATTCCATAAAGGGTAGGCTCTGTAACTCCTGCCAGGAATGCTGTAATTGCACAGGAAGATGCCAGTGTACGAAGGTTTTTATTTTTAGTTTTTAACATACAAGCTAATGCTACACCGAACTGTGAGAAGTTCATTCCGATAAATGCAACGAATAACATATTATCATATCCTGCTGTTGCAAACATGGACATTACAAGCGGAATCAATGCAAGATGCATTCCGGTTAATACTAAAAGTGGTGCAAGACAGCCAACAATTAATACAGAAGACCAAGGTGCTACATTATTGATTGCGGTCAGTGCTTTGCATAAAAGGTCTCCACAATAGCTTCCGATTGGTCCGGTAATACATAACATAACTGGAATCATGATAATAACAGACAGTAACGGTTTAAATACAAATTTAACTGCTGCTGGAACAATTTTAACTACCAGCTTCTCTACATAGCTGAAGATCCAGATAGTTAAAATAATCGGAATTACGGTAGAGCTGTAATTTACTGTTTTCACCGGCAGTCCGAAAAGTGATACAAAGCTTCCCTGCTCCGTTAATCCAATCAATGTCGGACTAATCATAATTGCACCAAGGAAAACACTGGTCATAATATCACAGCCGAATTTCTTGGCAGAAGTATATGCCAGTAATACCGGCAGGAAATATAATGCTGCATTTCCAACCATGCTGATGATGGTATAGGTTGTGCCTTCTGTACTCAGTCCGCACTTGGTTAAAATAATCAGTAATGCTGAAATCAATCCACTACACATAATCAGTGGAATTGCCGGTCCTAAAATGGCAGAAAGCACATTGAGAATTTTTGATACAATTCCATTTTTCTCCGGTGCTGCATCTGCTTTTTCAACCTTCTTGCCATCACTGCTGTTTTCAATCTTATGCTTTGCTACAATTGCAGCATAAGCGGATGCTACATCATTTCCAATGATAACCTGAACACCGCCAACACTTTCTACTACGCCCATGACATCCGGCAGCTTCTTGATTCCTTCCAGGTCTGCCTTAGACATATCTGCAAGCTGAAAACGAAGTCTTGTAGCACAGTGAAACAGCTTGGTAATATTTTGTTTTCCTCCCAGCCGGGTAATAATTTCATCTCCCAGCTTCTCATAATTTTTTTCCATAAAGATTCTCCTTTCATAAATGACCCTCATTTATTTTGTTAAGCTTATTATACCGTGCTTTTATGTTTCAGGAAATTTATACTTTTGCGCCACTAATAGCGAAATCCTCTGCCTAGCTCTGTCCACCTAACAGCTCTTTTACATAGTCAAAGAATTCTATCATATCCCCTTCTCCGCCATAATGTGCTGCAATAACTTCTGTAATCTGCTTACCGCCATAAGAAAATGGCTTTTTAAGATAAATACGATAAATCTTATTTCTTCCATCCTGCTCATGGTCAATCATAGAAAGACGGCTGCTTCCGATGGTCTCCTCCGACACCTTCTGTTCCGGATATCCATAGCCGATTCTTTTCTTTAAATCTTCAAAGTCTGCCACTTCTTCTATCAGATACAGACTGTCCTTTGTGCCATATTTTTTCCGGAGCTTTTCTTCCGTTTCCTTCCAGTAGTTATTTTCAAGCTTATCAACATTTCTCCCCAGCCGCATAATCTGCTCATTGTCTGCAAAAAGGTCGAGATAAGTAAAGGAAGCATCCTTTAATACCAGCTCCTTTTCCGATGTAATCCGAAGCTGGTAATTCCGGCAATACCGTTCTTTTCTCTGTTCAAATAAATATTCCGGGATAACTGTTATTTCACTGATTCGCTCCCCTAAGAAGCTTTTTAATTTATTCTGTACATTATAAATGCTGCTGGCACTCTGGTCACTGATAAATAAAATATCCGGCTTTCTTCTGTTACGTTCAATGGCTGATGCAAAATAAAGCACCAGATAGCCCATTTCCGCATCCGGAATCTCTGTATTTAAAACAGGACTTAAACAGGTTCTTAAAAGATGCATTTCCAGCGGATACCGCTTCGCCATTTCTTTGGTATGATTTCCGATATTATTACGACCGTTCTGAATCCGGAGTTCCATTCTTGACACATGGTCTGATAAAACCTCTAAAAGATCCCGCTCCACCTGCAATTTAAGTCCGGTTTCCTCCTGCACCCGCTGGATAAATACTTCTAATTTCTGCAGCATATCCAGTTGAATGTCCGTCTCCTTACAGACCATATTCAATTCCTTTAACCGTGCCTCTACATTCTGCATTTCCATTTCCGGAAAATGATATCCGCAGACTTTCTCTATCTCTTCCACCAGCTCCATTGCCAGTCTGCCCGGACGGTTGATGCTGTCCTCTCCTTCTGTTACTGGAAATCCCATCTGGCTTCGCATCATGCAGACCGCAAGATAACGTGCAAAATCATGATAGGCTTCTCCCGATACGATAAACTGGTTTCTGGTAAATACTTCTGCCAGAACAGCCTGTAACTTTTTCTGATTTTCTGCAAACTGCTCCATCTCTTCTTCCGAAAACAACATATGATAATCCTGTCTGCTCTGCATGGTCTTCATGCACATGATTCTCTTTACATTCTCCGATGCCTGAATCTTAAGTCCATATTGTCCGGATACCAAAAGATCTGCCCCCGGCGTGCGGCTTATAATCCGCTTTACCTGCGGCAGGTCAGAAGTTACAGATGACCGGGAAAGGAATAATCGCTCAGAAATCGTTCCAATACTGGTATACTCCTTTTCAAACAGCAGCAAAGTAATAATCTGCTTGGAATGCACATAGTTCTCCTGTCCGCAACTTTTCTGTTCCTGCTCTAATGCAATCTTATTTTTCAAAAGATACCCCAGCCGGTTATTAGACTGTATCAGAGGCTCTCCTGACTGTTTCTCATTGATTGCCTTAATATCCATCTGCAGTGTCCTGCTGCTCACCCCGATATTTTCCCGCAGAAGGGAACCACTCATCCAGCCATCTGCACTTTTTAAGACCGCTATAATCTTTAACTGTCTGTCTGTATACATTTCATCCTATCTCCTGATTTTCTTCCATTCTTCTATCAGCCGCTCCAGACTCCATGCAGCATTGGCAGGACTGGTGGACGGCAGCTTGCAGATTTCTGCCTTATCCTTACAGGAACAGTATTTCATAAATAATTCGTAGGCTTTTGCGCCATTTAGGAAAACAGCCTCGATGGGAGCCTCCGTTAACAGCCGTTCAATATCATTCGCCACAACATTTGTTATGCTGCTGTCTGAAGATCCTGCTATGTCGCAGGATGCAATAACATCCCAGATAGCAATATGATTTTCAAGAAGAAATGCCTTCTTTTCTTCTATCGTCTCTGGGACCTCACAGCCGCATACTGCCGCCGTTACTTTCCAGAAGCGGTTTCTCGGATGGCCGTAGTAAAACCGGTTCTCTCTCGACTTGACCGACGGGAACGTGCCTAAGATTAATACTCTGGATTTTTTATCGTATACCGGGGCAAAAGTATGCATAACATGTTCTGTCTCCATCTTGTTTTCTCCTTTATAAAATGCTACACTAAAAAAGTTGAATTACCTTTACTATAAAATAGAATGACAAAATAATCAATTTTAAAGGACGATAATCATTATGTATATTCAATTAAATGGTCAGATTCTCTATTATGAAAAATATGGCGAAGGGCAGCCTTTCCTGCTAGTGCATGGAAATGGCGAAACCCACGAAATTTTTGATGTACTGATTCCGGAGCTTGCCGAACATTATACCGTTTATGCCATCGATTCCAGAGGTCACGGTCTTTCTGCTTCTCCAAAAGAACTTCATTACATGGATATGGCAGACGACATGGCAGCTTTTATTGATGCCTTAGAATTAAAGGCCCCTCTCTTTTATGGCTTCAGTGACGGCGGTATCGTCGGACTTCTCTTAGCTTCGAAATACCCGGATAAGCTCTCCAAGCTTATGATCAGCGGTGCAAACCTGACGCCAAAGGACATCAAAGGAAGAGACTACCGCCGCATCCGCAGGGAATGCAAAAAGAATCCGAATCCTTTTTCCACAATGATGCTCAATGAGCCAGATATCCAGCCGGTGGACTTACATAAAATCAAGATTCCAACCCTTGTCTTAGCCGGCGAAAAAGATTTAATCAAGAAAAAGGTTACAAAAAAGATTGCAGAAAATATTGAGCATGCCACTCTGGTTATTGTTCCGGGAGAAGGTCATGGAAGTTATATTGAACACAGTGATAAATTATATCCGCTTCTGTACTCTTTTTTAAACAAATAATCCATTGCAAACTCGAATTGCTGTGCTATAATAATTGCAGACTAAAATGAAAAAGGAGCTATTATGGAACATCTGATTATACCAAAAAATTATCAGTCTCAACTTAACCTGCATGATACACAGATTGCGATTAAAACAGTGAAAGATTTCTTCCAGAATCTGCTTTCCCTGCGTTTAAACCTTTCCCGTGTTTCAGCACCACTTTTCGTTGACCCTGATTCCGGATTAAATGATAACTTAAATGGTGTGGAGCGTCCGGTTACGTTCACCATCAAAGAACAGAATGAGCGTAAAGCAGAAGTTGTTCACTCTCTTGCTAAATGGAAACGTTATGCCTTAAAGCATTATGATTTCAAAGAGGGCGAAGGTCTTTACACCGATATGAATGCTATCCGCCGCGATGAAATCGCAGATAATATCCACTCTATCTTCGTAGACCAGTGGGACTGGGAAAAAGTCATTGCAAAGAAAGACCGCAGCATGGAAACTTTAAAAGATACTGTCCGTACTGTATACAAATGTCTTCGTAAAACAGAAAAATATATGGCTATCCAGTACGATTATATTGAAGAGATTCTTCCGCATGATATCTTCTTCATTACCACTCAGGAATTAGAGGATATGTTCCCTGAAAATACTCCAAAGGAGCGTGAATATTACATAACCAAGGCAAAGGGTGCTGTCTGCATCTTACAGATTGGTGATGTCTTAGAATCCGGCGAGCGTCATGACGGACGTGCCCCGGACTACGATGACTGGTCTTTAAATGCCGACATCTTAGTATACTATCCTGTCCTTGATATTGCACTGGAATTATCTTCCATGGGAATCCGTGTAGACAAGGCTGCACTGCTCTCACAGCTTGATAAAGCAGGCTGCCCGGAACGTGCTAAGCTTCCTTTCCAGAAAGCAATCATTGATGGCAAACTTCCATATACCATCGGTGGAGGAATCGGACAGTCCCGTATCTGTATGTTCTTCCTTCGTAAGGCCCATATCGGAGAAGTCCAGTCTTCTCTCTGGCCGGAAGACATGTGCAAGGCTGCAGCAGATGCAGGTATCCAGTTATTGTAAAACGAACTATGCGTAAATATTAAATCCCCGGTATCATATCTTTTTCGGATATGATACCGGGGATTTCTTATTTTGTAATTATATGCGTGCCCAACTCTACTCTGCACGGATTACATCATGCATATCATACATTCCGGCAGGTTTTCCCTTTAAGAACTTTGCTGCTTCTACAGCTCCTTTCCCAAAGATTGCCTTAGAATATGCCGTATGCTTAAATTCAATCACTTCATCAGTTCCTGCAAAGATTACTTCATGTTCACCAACAATGCTTCCTCCACGGACTGCCTGAATACCGATTTCTTTTGCATCTCTCTTCTTCCGCTCACTGCTCCTGTCTAATTTATAGGAATAGGTATTGTCCATAGCTTCGTTCATGGCATCTGCTAATGCAAGAGCAGTTCCACTCGGCGCATCCAGCTTCTGGTTATGATGTTTCTCTACGATTTCCACATCAAAGCCGGCAGGTGCAAGCTTCTTTATAGCAGTCTGCAATAAATCCATTAAGGTATTGATTCCAAGTGACATATTGGCAGATTTTAAAATTGCAGTCTCTTTGCTGGTCTCAGTAACTTTCGCCAGCTGGTCTTCGGATAAACCGGTGGTGCAAAGTACCAGCGGAAGCTTCTTCTCGCCACAGTAATTTAACAGTTCATCTACTGCCTTCGCATTTGAAAAATCAATCACAACATCTGCTGCAATCTGGCATTCCCGGATGGTCTTATATACCGGATAATCATTTTTCTTTTCATCATAGGTATCAATTCCGGCTACAATTTTCACATCTTCGTCCTGCGCAATCAGGCCGGTTATTACCTGACCCATTTTTCCATTACAGCCATGCATGATTACTTTTGTCATCTCTATCATCTCCAGTTTCTTATACTAATTTTAATCCATATGTACGCATTGCCTGAATCAGTCTCTCCTTATTGGCTGGCTCCATCTCGCAAAGCGGGGAACGAAGCGGTCCGACGTTCTTGCCCATAAGATTTAATGCTTCTTTTACCGGAATCGGGTTTACTTCACAGAATAATGCATCAATCAATGGAAGGGCTTCTCTCTGTAACTGATTTGCTGTTGCAAGGTCGCCTTTGAAGAAGCTTTCACACATATTATGCACTTTTGCCGGAGCAAGGTTTGCCCATACGGAAATTACTCCGATTCCGCCAATGGACATAAGTGGTACAACCAGTCCGTCTTCTCCGGAATATAAATCAAGCTTTCCATCGGTTAAGTACATGGTCTTAGATGCCTGTGCAAGGTTACCGGTTGCTTCTTTTAATCCAACAATATTTTCCTGGGTGCGGAATAATTCTGCAACTGTCTCCGGCAGAAGGTTACATCCGGTTCTTCCCGGTACATTATACATAATAATCGGAAGTCTTGTTTCCTGTGCAATCTTAGAATAATGTCCGATTAAACCTTTCTGTGTTGCCTTATTATAATATGGAGTTACGATAAGTGCTCCGTCTGCTCCTGCTTCTTCTGCTTCTTGGGTCAACTGGATTGCTGTCTCCGTTGAGTTAGAACCGGTTCCTGCTACTACTGGAACTCTGTGTTTTGCAAATTCTACTGCTGCACAGATTACTTTGTGATGTTCTTCCATGGATAAGGTAGAACTCTCTCCTGTTGTTCCTGCAATTACGATACAGTCTGTACCTTCAGAAATCTGTTCTTCAATTAATTCTGCTAATTTGTCATAGTTAACTTCTTCATTTGCTTTCATCGGGGTTACAATTGCAACTCCGGAACCTTTGTAAATAGACATGTTCTTTTTCCTCCACTTTATAAGTATCTTATTTATTGTATGAAGATATCGTTTGTTTTGCTTTTATTACCAGCATAAAAAGAATGTGCCTTGGCACATTCCCGCGCCTGCGGCGGTCGCTTGCGGCATCTACCTTATACGCCGCAGTACGCATCCTCGCGGAGCGTTTTTTACTTTACAGGAAAGCAATTTCCTGTAAAGTAAAAAAACCGGCTCACAGGGAGCCGGTTGATATTCCACTTAAATTATTATGGATCATACCGATAGCGCCCCATCTTATTACAAGATGACAGTCATGAACTTCTTCAATCCATGCCCAAGATTATTCTTTGCAGGAAAAATAACCTTTCGGCGTGTTCCCCTTTCCTTATGTCTTCTTCTATGTCTGCCATATCCGACCAAGTACTCTTGTCTCACGCAACCTCTACCTTCATATATTAAATTTCTTACCTCAATATAGCACCGCTGATACTATCTGTCAACGTCCTGTGCGGACATTTTACATTTTCTTCCTTATTTTTCCGCAGTAATCTTATAAATCTCGTCAGCATAGCTGCGAATGGATTCTTCTAATACCCTTCCGGTCATAATAATCTCTGTTTCATCCATCTTTGCTTTTAAAACAGCTTCTAATTCTTCCGAAGATATTACTCCTGCATCAATAAGGCCCAGAACTTCATCCAGAATCAGTACATTGCATTCACCGGTAACCAGCACTTTCTTGGCAAAATTCAGTCCGTTTTTCATATTGAGTTTCTCTTCTGCCTGTCTTTCTTCCGGCAGTTCATCATAATTCTCTTCTGATTTTTCAAAACGGAATACCTTGATTTCCGGCTCTAACTGCTTCATATAAGCAATCTGATCATCTGTTTTTCCTTTTAAAAACTGGATAATAATTACACTCTTATTCTCTCCGGCTGCCCGCAACGCATTGCCCAGTGCAGCATTGGTCTTTCCACGACCTGCACCATAATAAATCTGTACGAAACCCTTTTCCATGACAAACCTCCATGCCAATTCTTACAGGGACTCTTAATCCCAGATTTACTTACGATACCACAATTTCCAATAAAAAGCAATGTCTGTATGTTTCATGTTTTCTCAATTATTTTTTATTCCATATATTCAATTTTGCTCACGGATACTTCATAGGCGGTACGCTTCTCTACCTCATCCTCATTTAAGCGTTTGACATACTCCCTGCTCTGGATTCTGCCCCAGATCTGCACATGTACACCCACCTCAAATCTTGCGGCAAATCTTGCATTTCTTCCCCAGCAGATGCATGGGATATAGTCCGATTTCCCATAGGAACGGTTTACCGCCACCAGCAAGTCTGCAATCTCTCTTCCAAGAGGAGTCTTACGGTAAATCGGGTCTTTACAGATATAGCCATCAAGAAGAATCTGGTTGCTCTTCATCTCCTCTGTCTCTTCTTCAATAAACTCAATCTCCCGGACGAATACGGAGAGAACCAGCCGGTTCTTAAGTTCCTCATGTCTGTTATAGGAACGGAACTGTCCGGTCACATATACCTTCTGTCCTATGTAACTCTGCGAAGTGTCAATCAGACGCTCTGAAATCATCAATGGAATGTAGTCGGAAAAATTACTTAATCTGCTGACCGCTACCTCTACCATATAAAAGCCTTCCCCATACACTTCATGACTGTATTGGAAATCGGAAATAATCTCCCCTACAATGGATACCTGGTTGTTTTCTAAAATCTTATCTGCCATGAATTTTTTCTCCTTTATTTAGTGTGTTTTCGAACGGTTTTACAGTACCATTCCAACGGGATGAAACTCATCAAAATCTGTCGATAACCTTTTGGATATATTATGCATAAAGCCGCTTTTCCCTGCATATGCGCTGTGTCCTTAAACAAAGAATGTGCCTTGGCACATTCTCGCGCCTGCGGCGGTCGCTTGCGACATCTACCTTATACGCCGCAGTGCGCATCCTCGCGGAGCGTTTTTACTTTACAGGAAAGCAATTTCCTGTAAAGAAAGAAATACTTGCGTATTTTTCAATATGTGGTAGAATAAGAACGCCGGTCATTTACAGACAGGCATTATATATAAGAAGAAACTGAATTTTATGCACTGATAGAAGGAAGGATTTTATATGAAAACAACAAGAGACGATATTAGAAACATAGCTATCATCGCCCACGTTGACCACGGTAAAACTACTCTGGTCGACGAGCTGTTGAAACAGAGTGGTGTATTCCGTGCCAATCAGGAAGTCCAGGAACGTGTCATGGATTCCAACGATATTGAGCGTGAACGTGGTATTACCATTCTTTCTAAGAATACCGCTGTATTCTACAAAGATGTAAAAATTAATATCATTGATACTCCTGGCCACGCCGACTTCGGTGGTGAGGTTGAGCGAGTTCTGAAAATGGTAAACGGTGTTATTCTTGTAGTAGATGCATTTGAAGGTGCTATGCCACAGACCAAATTCGTTCTTATGAAAGCACTGGAACTGAATCTGCCGGTTATCGTATGTATCAATAAAATTGACCGTCCGGAAGCAAGACCAGAAGAAGTTATTGATGAAGTATTAGAGCTTTTCATGGATTTAGACGCTTCTGAAGAACAGTTAGACTGCCCCTTCATCTTCGCTTCTGCAAGAGATGGTTACGCCATGAGAGATTTAAACGATGAGCGCAAGGATATGACTCCTTTATTCGAAACCATTATCGACTACATCCCGGCTCCTACCGGTGACCCGGATGCAAACACCCAGGTTCTTATCAGTACCATTGATTATAATGAATACGTTGGACGAATCGGTGTTGGTAAAGTAGACAACGGTGTCTTAAAGGTAAATCAGGATGCTATCGTAGTAAACCACCACGAGCCTGACAAACAGAAAAAAGTCAAAATCAGCAAATTATACGAATTTGATGGTCTGAATAAAGTAGAAGTAAAGGAAGCGAAAATCGGTTCTATCGTTGCTATTTCCGGTATTGCAGACATCCATATCGGTGATACCATCTGTGCAACAGACAACCCGGTTGCCATTCCTTTCCAGAAGATTTCCGAGCCTACTCTTTCCATGAATTTCATGGTCAACGACAGCCCGCTTGCAGGACAGGAAGGTAAATTCATTACTTCCCGTCACTTAAGAGACAGACTGTTCCGTGAGTTAAATACCGATGTCAGCCTTCGTGTAGAAGAAACCGACAGTGCAGACTGCTTCAAGGTTTCCGGACGTGGTGAGTTACATCTTTCCGTATTAATCGAAAATATGCGTCGTGAAGGTTATGAATTTGCAGTCAGCAAGGCTGAAGTTCTTTACCACACTGATGAAAACGGCAAGAAATTAGAGCCTATGGAATTAGCTTATGTTGACGTTCCGGATGAATTCACCGGTACTGTTATTGATAAATTAAGCCAGCGTAAAGGTGAAATGGTTGATATGCGTCCAATCAGCGGCGGCTATACCCGTATGGAATTTAACATTCCATCCCGTGGTCTTATCGGTTACCGTGGAGACTTCTTAACCGACACCAAAGGAAATGGTATCATCAATACCATTTTCAATGGCTATGCTCCATACAAGGGAGATATTGCTTATCGTAAACTTGGTTCCCTGATTGCTTTCGAATCCGGCGAATCCGTAACTTACGGTCTGTTCTCCGCTCAGGAGCGTGGTACTCTCTTCATCGGAGCCGGTGTAAAGGTTTACTCCGGTATGGTTATCGGTTCTTCCTCTAAACCGGAAGACATTGAATTAAACGTATGTAAGAAGAAACACTTAACCAATACACGTTCTTCTTCCGCAGACGAAGCGCTGACCCTTGTTCCACCAAAGATACTTTCCTTAGAGCAGGCATTAGACTTTATCGATGTTGACGAGCTCTTAGAGGTTACTCCGGAATCCTTACGTATCCGTAAACGTATTCTTGACCCGACCTTAAGAAAGAGAGCTAACTTCAAAAAATAAAAGTATCTCATGATATAGCATAAGAACTCCCCCGGATATTGAAATTTCTTCCAATATCCGGGGGAGTTTTCGATTACTATAAATGCCTAGTACGCACCATCTTTGTCATATTATTGCAGATATCCGTCCTTTATAATATCAGAAACCACACTGGTCGGAATCGTAAATTCTACAATTCCCATATAACCCGGTGCTACTTCATATTTATCAAAAACAATGGTCAGCTCTCCTTCTTTGTTGACATAGAAATTTACATCATTCTTAATTCCATCAAAGCTGTAGCCATCTACATCCTTGTCTAAGAAGTATTGCAGGTTACTGTCTTTTTCCATATTTTCCTTCATCTGCTTTTCTATTTCCTCTGAAATCCGGTCCAGATAATCGGAATCCTTCTGAAATAAATCATTTAATGTAATGGTATTTCCGGTTTTCTTATCTATATTATAGATTTTCGTATACTGGTTCGATCCTGCCATTACAATGGAAGTATCAATTCTTAAAGCAAACAGCCGGTCGTTATCTGTCACTACCTGATAAGACGAATTCACTGCCTCATTACCATTCTCACCATCTTCAATGGAAGCTACATCAGACTGATAAGACTTAATAATACCACCGGCATACTTTTTCACTTCCTGATTCAGCTCGTCCGTCTCATCCGATAATACTTCCCCATCCTGATTTGTCACTGCCACCTGGGGAATGTCTACATTTGCTTCCATATTCTTATCATCCTGTACATCAGAATATGTAGAAAAGTTCACTACCTTTACAATTGTGCCAAGTAATGGAACCTCTTCCATGGCATGGGCTATTGTCGGGCTTACATTTACCGAAATCACCAGTGCAACCATAGCTGCCGCTACCGTTGCTGCTCCTTTTAAAAAGCGGATACTGCCTTTCGTGGTATCCCTCTTTCCTTTTCTGATTCCGGCTTCCACCTGCGTTTTCAATGCTTCCGGGACTTCTATCTGCTCATATTCCTGCTTCATCCTGTCTATTTTCTCATGGTTCATGCTATTTCCTCCCTGGACATCTTTATCTTTAATTTCTTTAAGCTGCGATACAGGATTGATTTTACGGTGTTTGGATTTTCTTTCAGAAGATCTGCAATATCATCTATTTTCCATTCTTCAAAATATTTTAATATCACAATGGTTCTTTCCCGTTCTTCTAATTCTTCCAACGCTGCCAGCATATCCCAGTCTTTGTATACATCTTCTTTTGCTTCTTCCGGGATAAATACTCCACTTACGATACGCTTCTGTTTCTTGCACATATCCAGTGACGTATTTATAACAATCCGCCAGAGCCAGGTCTTAATATAGGTTTCTTCCTTCACCTGACCGGCATTTTTCATTGCCTTATATGCACTTTCCTGCACTACATCCATTGCGTCCTGTTCGTTCTTTACATAGGTAATTGCCAGCCGGTAAAGCTGTTCATAGGATGCAAGGATTTCCTGCTCCACCGCTTTTGCGATTCCTCTCTTCTTCATTCCTGTTTCCTCTTCTCTTTCCGAAAACCTGCATATGCAAAGAAAGCCTTTCAACCTTTGCTTTCTGTAAATTAGACGTTCCAGCCGGAAAAATAGTTTCATCTTTTTTATTATAACCCGCACAACTTACTGCCGGCAACTCCTTACCTGTGCTTTGCACCTAGAAAATGCTTCCTCTCTTTCATAAATCTCTCTTCTTTTTTGTACTTTTTATTCAGGGAAATGCATAGATTACTACAAAAAATGAATTGAGAATTGCTATGTGCGGTATTTCCGGTTTTTGTAATTTACATACTGATTTTTTAGAAAGGGAGCCTTATTATCGTAACATTCTATCTGATATGAGTGACGCACTTTATCACCGCGGGCCGGACTCCCATGGTATTTATTTAACCTCTCATACAGGGTTTTCCCACACCCGGCTTGCCATTATTGATCCTCATGGTGGACTTCAGCCTATGACCAGACATTATTGTGACGCAGACTTCACCATCGTCTATAATGGAGAACTTTATAATACGAAAGAACTCCGTGAGGAACTGGTTTCCCATGGCATGACCTTTCGTACTCATTCCGATACAGAAGTCATTTTAAATGGATTTCTTTTTGAAGGACCGTCCTTTGTCCGGAAAATGAATGGTATTTTCGCTTTTGCCATTTATGATGAGGCTCATCAGCTTCTCTATCTCTTCCGGGATGCCTTTGGTGTAAAGCCGCTCTTTTACCGGCTTTTTCATGACACACTTATCTTTTCTTCCGAGCCGAAGGGAATTTTCTGTTATCCCGGCTGCATCCCTTCGGTAAATAAAACAGGACTCTCCGAAATCTTTGGTCTTGGTCCTGCCAGGAACCCCGGCAACGCAGTTTATGAGCATATGGCTGAATGTCTGCCGGGACATTACCTCACTTTCAGTGCTTCCGGACTGAAAGATTACTGTTACTTCCGATTAGAAAGCCATCCACATACAGACAGCTATGAAGAAACCGTTGTCCACACAAAAGAGCTGCTGTTACAGTCCATCCGCCGGCAGATGGTTTCCGATGTTCCTATCTGCACCTTTCTTTCCGGCGGGTTGGATTCCAGTCTTGTCTCTTCGGTCTGTGCGGAAGAATTAAGAAAAGAAGGGCAGACTCTTTCTACCTATTCCTTTGACTTTACAGATAATTCCCGTTACTTTAAGGCAAATGATTTTCAGCCCTCCGAAGACCGTCCCTTTGTGGATATTATGAAAGACTATGTTAAGAGTGAGCATCAATATCTGACCTGTGACAACCGCTCCCAGGCTGACTTACTTTTTGCTTCCATGAAAGCCCATGACCTTCCATGTATGGCTGACGTTGACTCATCCCTGCTCTTCTTCTGCCGGGAAGTCAGTAAGCAGCATAAGGTAGTCCTGACCGGAGAATGTGCCGATGAAGTTTTCGGCGGCTATCCGTGGTTTCACCGGAAGAATTTTCTTTCCTGCAACACGTTTCCATGGACACCGGATTTGTCTTTCCGCAAGTCCTTCTTAAAAGACGAAATTGCAGATGCACTGTCCTTAGATTCCTATGTGCAAAGTTCTTATGAAAATGCCATTGCAGAGGTCGATATTCTGCCATCGGACAATGATACGGAATGCAGCCGCCGGCGTATTTCCTATCTTAACATCCGCTACTTTATGCAGACTCTGCTAAACCGCATGGACCGCACCAGTATGTTCTCCGGTCTGGAAGCCCGCGTTCCTTTTGCAGATAAAAACCTGGTTTCCTATGTCTTTAATGTGCCATGGGAAATGAAGGCAAAAGATGGTCTTGTGAAAAACCTTTTGCGGCAGTGTGCAAAAAACTATCTTCCGGACACCATTACTTTCCGCAAGAAAAGTCCTTATCCTAAGACCTACCATCCTTACTATGAACAGCTCCTGCGTCAGCGTCTGAGTGTGCTGCTGACCACCGGGGAAAGTCCCCTTCTTGCACTGATTGATAAAGAAAAGACTATGCAATTCTTAAATCAGGAAGGAGACTATGGCAAACCATGGTATGGCCAGCTTATGGCAGGTCCTCAGATGATTGCTTATCTCCTGCAGATTCATTACTGGCTCAGTGAATATAAGATTGACCTTCATTTATAATCTACCGGCATCGGAGACAGCACCACCGGCTGCAGCTGTTTTTCTTTCATTGCTGCAGCAATAGTCTCCTCTAACCGGTTAAAATCCGCCACCAGAGAATGGGGTTTCTTCTGATAATCATCCTGCCGGAAAGGCACAAAATAGATATGCTTCATATTCATCAGCAGTCCGATATTTCTAAGATTCATGGACAAAGCATCATTGGTAGAAATTGCCAGCACCAACGGTTTTTCATTTCTAAGATGCGCTTTGGCTGCCATAAGCACTGTGGTATCTACAATGCCCTGCTGCAGCTTTGCCATGGTATTTCCGGTACATGGTGCAATTGCCATCACATCAAAAAGTCCTGACGGACCGATGGTTTCTGCCTGCACGATACTTTGAATTCCCCTTTCTCCTGTAATCTCCTGCATTCTGTTTTGAAATACTTCCGCTGTCATAAATCTGGTATCCAAAGTTCCTGCATGTCTGGAGTATACCGGAATAACTTTTATTCCTTTTTGCACCAGTGCTTCTGTCGTCCGGAGTATCTTCCCAAAAGTACAGAAAGAGCCGGTAATTCCAAGTCCTAATGTAAGCTTATACTCTTCCATAATCTGCTGCTCCTCTTTCTATCATCCGTGCAAGAATGATTCCTGCACTTTCTGTCAGTATTCTTCCAGGAACGGCAGTAAGATGTTCCACATGAATACCTTTTTCTTCTAACTCCTCTGCCGGAAGTCCGCCACCAGTTGTAATATCCCATAGATATGTTTTCTCATCGCACCATTTTAAGACTGTGTCTATTGGGCATGGTTTATCTGCCATATGAAAAATCCACTCAAAGTTCTGCTCCTCTGCATTCTCCTGCCACAAGCTACACCCCATTTCCATTGCCACCCGCTGGCAATCTTCCTTTATATCATAAACAGTTACTTCCGCTTCCAAAGATAAAAGCAGCTTTGCCATGGCTCTTCCACAATAACCAAAACCTGCCACCAGACAGTTTCTTCCTTTCACGCAGCACCTGCTCTTTGTCATTGCTTCTACAAGGCAGCCTTCTGCTGTCAGTCCGGCATTCTCATTTCTAAAGACTTCATCTTCCATATAATCAACCAGCCGTATCCGCCGCCCTGATGGTCTTCGTGTCAGAACCTCCGGGAAACAACCTCCATAAATAACACTTCTCTCCGCTGCATAGGATAATACCATTCCTATTTTTACCCTGCTTCCTCTGATTCTGCCATCCTCCTCCAGTGCCCGCAACGGTAATACAATAATCTGACTCTGCATCAGTCGCCGAATATTCTGCTCCGTTATTTCTATGATTCCAATTCCTGATTCCGTCAGACAACGTTTCAATGCCGGTGTTCTTTCATCTGCTCCAATGATTGCGATTTGCATTTCATCCCTCCTTGCCTTGCAATCGTCTGTTATTACTATATGCGGATGCTCCATTTTGTTACCGACAGCAAAAGAAAACAGAACCGGTTTGCACCGATTCTGTTTTCCTTTATCTGTTTTCTTTTTATCTGCTATTTTTTAAACTGCTACAATAACACCGCCATTATTGGCATACATGGTGCTGACTCCTGCAGTATTTACAATTCTGATATCTTTAAATTTTGCCAGCTTTTCCAATTTTTCTTTTACCTGTTTTGCACGTTCCGGACAATTGCAATGCGCGATGGATAAAATCTTCTTTTCACACTCTTTCGTTCTCTTTACAATTTCATTAACCATATAGTCCAATGCCTTTGCCATTCCCCTTGCCTGTCCCAGCTGACAGATTGTACCCTCGGGCGTGGCCCCCATTACCGGCTTGATATTTAATGCCCCGGCAACCCAGGCTTTCAGGTTACTGAGTCTGCCGTTTTTACGCAGAGTCTCTAAAGTCTCTAATACAAAGAAGGTCTGCTGGTCTTTAATATATTTTTCTGTCTCAGCAACCACTTCTTCAAAGCTCTTTCCGGCTTCCTCTGATTCCTGTATCTTTTCTGCAATCAGAGTCTCTCCAATGGATGCGGAACAGGAATCAAATACATGAATCTGTTTTGCCCTATGTTCTTCTAAATAAAGCTTCTTTGCCAACTCTGCACTGTTATAAGAACCGCTTAATTTACCGGAAAGTGTTACTACATATACATGCTCTGCTTCTCCTAAATATGCTTCCACATATCTCTGTGGAGATGGGCAGGATGACTTCGGGCTATGCCTGCTTTCCTTTACCCTGCGAATAAACTCCAGTTGATCAAAGGATTCATCATCCACCACATGGTATCCATCTACCTCAAGCTCTAACGGAACAGACTGGAATCTTCCATCTGCTTTCATATCATCGAATAACTCTCCACAGCTGTCTACTATGATTTTGTAGCTCATTTTCTATCCTCCTGATTGCGTAGTCATCTCTCTTATAGTATGTACGCAATGTTTAAAATTATATGTTATGTTTTTCTTTGTAATAACAAGTAGTTTTCATTACTATGTCATATTATCATAAATATTACGTTTTGAAAAGAGGATATTTAAATTTTTATAATATTTCACAAATATTTTATTTTTTCAGGAAAGTAAGTACCCGCATTGTCTCATTTTTCATATAAAATAAGGAACTATCCACGGTATAATAATCCCCGATATGCCCTTCTTCAATGAAAAACTGCTGTGCCTGCCCATAAACTGCCTCATCCTCAAACTTCATCTGTACAGGGTGGCTGTCAAGCTCTGTAAATAATGCTCCGATGTCTTCCGGATACCAGTCCTTAAAATAACAATTTTCCTGCACAAAATAACTGTCATCCAGGCAATTGCATTCCGGCAATGAAAAATTCACATTGGGGCTGTGGGTCTGAAATAACTCTTCTGTAGTTGCAGTAAAAAAGCAATAATCTACCACTTCAGCTACATCTCCGAAGTCATCCGGACTGTTGGAAGTTGGATTACCCCAGGTAGTATCCATATAATAATAGGCTCCATCCAGTTCGATGAGATTCCATGCATGTGGTTCTCCATTGGCAGTTCCTGTCACTATCGTACATGGAATATCTAATAAATCCATCAGATATTTTGTGGCACAGGCATAGCCCTGGCACACCGTTCTTCCCTCTAGAAATACACTGATGATATTCTGATTATTCTCTGCATTAAGGTCATAATTTACCGTACGCACCAGCGTATCAAATATAAACCGTGCTTTCTGGTAATCACTGTCCTCGGATGAAATGCCGCCAAGCAGCACATCGACCTTTTCATCAATTGCCGCCTGTGTCTCCTGTCTTGCAGCTTCATCCATTGTATACTTCGGTGCAAACTTAAGCCCGGTCAATACACCGGCCCTAGAATATTCCGTATAGGAATAGCCATCCACCCAGAAGAGTCCGCCATAGTCTGCCATAATTGCTTCATACATTTTTGCCAGTACGTCTTTATCTAATGTAGCAACTGCCACCTCCTCCCGATGATTTAAAATAGCATCCAGCATCTCATCATAAACAAGCTGTTCTTCTTCCGTAAGCTGGCCATATACATATTTTTCCTCTGAAACCGACTCTACCGGAAGCAAGGTATTATCCGGTATCTGTCCATTGATATCTTCTACTACTTCATCTACCCATTCTTCAACGGATGACGTATTACAGCCGGCAAGCAGAAATGCCATAAGTATTCCTGTAATACCGGTTAATAATCTTTGTTTTCTCATATCATTTCCTTTCGATCTGCTTCTTTTCATAGACATTCTACAATACTTTCTCTGTTTTTTCTATCCGGTTTGTGTTACACTTTAAAAATGAGGAGGATACTATGATTGCAATACAACTTTTACAGGTAAAGGATTTTATGAATAAATTACTTCGCACGGATTTATTTGACCACTTCTTATTATCAGAAGCTGCCATCCGTGGAAAAGGTTCCTATGAAATCGACGGACATCTTGTACCGGATTTCTACAGTCCGGAAGAACTGAATGAACTGGAACTAACCGGTTTAAGCTGCCTGCCTTTTGGCATGCTGCGTGAAAACTGCTTCGCCCTGATCAAAGGAAAACATACCCCCTCCTATTTCCGCTTTATCTTTCAGCTTTCTCCAAAGAATCTTAAAAATACTCTGGAAGTAAGCAAAAGTGGTCTGACCACCCAGGATTTGAACGGAGTTTTCTTAAACATCAAATTTCAGGATGGTATTCTTTCCTGTACCAATGGCGTATCTTACCGCAGTTTTACCTTAGACCACACCTTCGACCAGGAATGGGATATGCTGATACGCAAATTTTTTGCCGGGCATGATATCCCCTATACCGATATCAACTAATTTTCTTTACTTTTAAAATAAATTATGCTATTCTAAGCATAGCCATATGGCTAGATAATTTTTGTGGAGGTACTATAATGAACGGTACAGTTAAATGGTTTAATAACCAGAAAGGTTACGGATTCATCTCTGATGCAGAAGGTAATGATGTATTCGTACACTACTCAGGACTTAACATGGATGGTTACAAATCCTTAGAAGAAGGCGCAGCAGTAGAATTTGACGTAACAGAAGGCGCCAAGGGTCCTCAGGCAACTAACGTAACAGTAATTAAATAGTTGCAATAATCAAGGTTTTTCAATGTACCTTTCTCAGATATAGAATTTGATTTTTAATAATGATTTTTTATGTTGATTAAGATATAACGAACGAATTTGATTAAGAAAAATGGGATTGCTCCCTTCGGTATTACTACCGTTGGCTGCAATCCCGTTTTCTTACCTGTATGCAAACAACATAGAAACTGCTGCTCCGATAAAAATAAAGAAATCGGAAATATTAAATACAATTCTTGAAAAGCGTTTCCACGGTGTATCAAAGCGGATATAATCCACCACATGCTTCTTATGAATTCTGTCCCAGAGATTGCTTAATCCGCCGCCAACCATCATACTCATACCGGTTTTCAGTCCTGTATTTCCTTTTCTTAATACAAATCCATATATGGTCATCAGTCCTGCCATGCATGCACTGTGTAACCCCAGCATAATTTTCGGTTTCTTCGCTAAAAGATTCAATGCGGCTCCATTGTTATAATATTTTTCAATTACAACCGGAAGCTTTGGAACTCTTCTTTCTTTTCCCAACGGCTCCTTCTTATCAATCCGCTGCTTGATTCCTTCGTCCAGCCCGAAAATGGATGCCACCAGTAATAAATATTTCATGGAAACTCCTCCTTCTTTTGTCCTGCCTGATTTCTTCTGTCCTTTTCTTTCTCTCTTTCTATTCCGCCTGCTCTATAATCCTATGTCAGCAATCACATCCCGCAGTGCTTTTGCTGACGCATGAAGCCTTGCCCGCTCTTCTTCGTCTAATGACACCGGAAGAATCTGCTCCACGCCACCGGCATCCACCACTGCCGGCATGCTCAGCACGATATCGGAAATGCCATATTGCCCATGCATCAGACTGGACACCGGAAGCACCGAATGTTCATCCCGGACAATACATTCACAAATCCGCTTAATCGCCATTGCAATCCCATAATAGGTTGCCTGCTTACGCTCTATGATTTCATAAGCACTGTTCTTTACTTCTTCATATATACGCTTCGTATGACTTTCATATTCCTCATAGCCACGCAGCTTATAAATCTGTTCCAACGGAATACCGGATACGTTGGCAGAACTGAATACCGCCACCTCGCTGTCTCCGTGTTCTCCTACAATAAATGCATGCACACCACGATTGTCGATGCCAAGCTGTTTTCCCAGCATATTTTTTAACCGGGCAGTATCCAATACAGTTCCGGAACCGATTACCCGGTTTTCCGGAAAACCGGATAATTTCAATGCTGCCAGCGTCAGTATATCCACCGGATTCGATACGATGAGTAATATGCCACGACACCTTCTGTTAGCAATTTCCGGGATAATATTTTTGTAAATGGCTACATTTTTCTTTACCAGCTCAAGCCTTGTTTCTCCCGGTTTCTGGTTTGCTCCCGCCGTAATGATAATAATGTCGGCATCCACAATGTCATCATAACTGCCGGCATATATTTTCATCGGTGCGGCAAATGGCATTCCATGGCTGATATCCATGGCCTCTCCTTCCGCTCTTGCTTTATCCACATCAATTAGAACCAGTTCGGAAAAGAGCTTGCTCTGCATCAGTGTAAATGCAGTGGCAGAGCCGACAAACCCACATCCGATAATGGCTGCCTTTCGTAAATCAATTGCATGTTCCTGCTTCATCTTTACCCTCCTGCTTCGTGTTTTCTATATAGAATCCCACAGAAGCAGTTATTCTATGCAAACAAGAACCTCCTATGTCCGGCGCAACTGTTCGAAGGTCTGATAGAGATTTAAGGTTCCATATCCCCATTCCCGGTTCGGATAAACTCTGCTTTCTAACCGCACCGCACCGCGGATAAAATCATTTTTAATTTCTGCATTTGTAATATCAGTATTATAACCACGCTCTACTGCCCATTCCAGATACAGTGCTGCAGCTCCTGCAGTAATTGCCGCTGCAATGCTGGTACCACTTCTTGCCTCAAACCGGTTGCCCGGTGCCGGTCCAATCACATTGACACCCGGTGCTGCAAAATCCGGCTTTACCAGTCCCGATGCAGTGTATCCTCTGCTGGAATTCAGATAAATACTGTCATTTCCTGCATTGTATCCACCTACTGTCATCGGTGCAGCTGCATTTCCCGGCATGGTAATTGTCGTATCCGGATTAGAACGAATAAAAGAAATATCACCGGCAATCAGTCCGGTAATCGGAAGCCACATGTGATATCTTCCTTCTATACTGTAATCGCCATTTACCTCAATCGTCCAGATGCCTCTGGTGGGCCGGTCAAACCGGATATAAATAAGCTGATCTCCTGTGGCAGTGCCAACAATGTGGTAATCAATGATAACCTGTGTATTTTCAAATACAAAACGGTATACCTCTCTGCCATCCTGCTGCACCCGGACACCTGCCGTCCGCTCTCCCGTTGGCGATATAATCCGCACCGAATAAAGCTCCGGAGCCTTTGCCCACATTTCAATATGGAAACCCGCCACTGCATCTTCCACATCTACTTCTACCACATCACTCTGCTGCCCGAATGCAACTTCTCCGTAATAATGATGTCTGGCAGTAGCTTCATTCCCTGCTGCTACCACAACTGCCGTATTCCGCTTGAAGGAAACATAATTAAGATAATACGAAATCACACTGTTTCCACTGTGATCCCCGGAATTGCTTCCAAGCCCAAGATAAATCACCAGAGGGCGGCGATATCGTTCCGCCAGTCTGGTCAGATATGCCACCCCCGCCATAATATCATTTTCCTGATAAGCCTTTGCACCTTCCGGAATATAATAAAAACGCCTTAAATATTTCTTTGCCGGCTTCAGCTTTACCATGGCAATCTGTGCATAGGGTGCTACTCCGGCAAATTTCTCCGAAAGTTTTTCGCTTCCTGCCGCAAGACCTGCCATAAAGGTACCATGTCCTTCTTCATCCCGGTGAGGTACTACCCGAAGAGGTGCATCTGTTAACAATGCCATATCGATCTGTTCTTTTGTATATTCCGTTCCATAGAGGAATCCCTCTGGTGTATCTTCACTTCGAATGCTCTGATCCCAGATTCTTAATATACGGCTGCTGCCATCAGAATTACGGAATACTTCATTCTGATAATCAATTCCGGTATCCACAAATCCAATCAGAACACCCTGCCCTCTCAAAGCAAGATTTGGCTGACTCTGTACCCTTATGATTCCGCCTGCCTGCAATGCCTCTTCGTCTAATATGGTAAAACATTTTGGAATTGCCGAATAGGTATACTGGTCAATATCCAGCTTCGGCAAGCCTGCACTCTGCAAATAGACTACATTAAAATCTTTATCAATATTCTGGATACAGCCTCCCGGAAGATATTCATTTTCAAGGCTCAGATAGGAAACCAGAAGGTCGTAATATTCTTCCGAGTATGGTGCGTCTTTACAATCTTCCATATAAGCTCCGGCACTTATTTTCTTTTATTTTATTCGTTTACCGGTAATGCTGCCACTCCACGCATAGTGATAAGCGGGCCGCCCTTTTTCTCAATATAATCTCTTGTAATCGTTACCTGGCCGATGTTTTCGTCCTTTGGAATCTCATACATAATATCTAACATAAATTCTTCAATAATGGAACGAAGTGCTCTGGCTCCGACCTTCTTCTC
This sequence comes from Roseburia sp. AF25-13LB, assembly GCF_003478915.1. Classification (NCBI taxonomy): domain Bacteria; kingdom Bacillati; phylum Bacillota; class Clostridia; order Lachnospirales; family Lachnospiraceae; genus Roseburia; species Roseburia sp. AF25-13LB. Next base: position 24,314 of record NZ_QUFO01000005.1, on the reverse strand, counting down.
TTTTGCTTTCTCTGCAATTGCCCGCAGCGCATCCTCTTCAAATACCAGATTCACTTCATCTAATGCCAGAAGCTTCTGATACTGCCTGATGATAGCATTTTTCGGCTCCTTTAAAATACGAACCAGCATATCAACGGTAAGCGATTCCAAGGTAAAGAGAATCGGAAGTCTTCCGATAAACTCCGGTATCATTCCAAACTTCTTTACATCTTCTACCGTTACTTTCTGTAACAGATTCTCATCATTATCATATTTATCCTTCAAATCTGCCTGGAAACCAATAGATGCCTGCTTATTAAGACGTTCTTTGATAATCTCTTCAATATCCGGGAAAGCTCCACCACAGATAAAAAGAATATTCTTAGTGTTAACGGTAACCATCGGAACCATGGCATTCTTGCTGCTGGCTCCCACCGGCACTTCCACTTCTGCTCCTTCAAGAAGTTTTAACATTCCCTGCTGCACGGATTCTCCGCTGACATCACGCTGGTTGGTGTTCTTCTTCTTGGCAATTTTATCAATCTCATCAATGAAAATAATGCCATGCTCTGCCCGCTCTACATCATTATCTGCAGCTGCAAGCAATTTACTGACAACGCTTTCGATATCGTCTCCGATATAACCTGCCTCAGTTAAGGAAGTCGCATCTGTAATTGCCAGCGGCACATCCAGAAGTCTTGCCAGTGTCTTCACCAGATAAGTCTTACCACTTCCGGTCGGTCCAATCATTAACATATTGGATTTCTCGATTTCAATATCATCCATCGTATCGGTTGCCACACGTTTATAGTGATTGTAAACTGCCACAGACATTACCTTCTTGGCATATTCCTGTCCAACCACATATTCATCCAGGCTTGCTTTAATCTTATGTGGTGCCGGAATCTTCTTTATATCTAATTTCGGAGCTTCTGCTTTCTCCTCTTTGGTTTTCTTTTTCTTAATCTTCTGGCTCTGCGGCATAAAGCCCTGCAAATCTGAAAGATTAATCATGCTGATATTGGGCATCTGACCATTTGGTATAAAATCACCCATTGGAAATCCAGAGTTATTCATGCTGTCGAAGGTTCTCTGCATACAGTCTTTACAAATGCAGATATTATTCGGAATCTTTATCATCTTACCGGCAACACTTTCCGGTCTGCGGCAGATGTAACAGATTTCTTCGTATTCATCCTTCTTCTCATCTGTGGTCTCTTTCTTTGTCTCTTCTACAGTATCTATATTTTCAAGTTCTCTCTTGTCTTCATTCTCTGTCATATCTGATTCTCCTATTCTCTCAAATCTGTTTTAAGATTCTAAAACATTGCTTTTATTATAATTCAAGCCGGTTTTAATCTCAACCTTCGCAGCCATAATTTTATAAAATCTTCATATATGACAGAACCTGATATTTTTTACTATTTTTCAAAATTTGCAACCAATATTTGACAGTCTCCCTATTAAATGCTAAACTTTCAATGTAATTTATTAGATTTTTATAAACCAAGGAGGACATGAAAATGGGTGTCGCAGCATTAGTTTTAGGAATTATTTCCATCGTTGTTGACGTAGTTACAGTAGGTGTTTATGGCTGGATCGGAGCAATCTTAGGTCTTATCGGTACTATCTTAGGCGCTGTTGGACATAAGAATCAGGCTAAATGTGCTACAGGTGGTCTTGTATGCTCTATCATCGGATTAGTATTAGGCTTACTGCTTTACATCGCATGTGTTGCATGTGTTGCATCTGTTGCAAGCGCATTCTAATATTTGTTTTTTGAAAGGATACATGGAAAAAGATGGCACTTTATCTGAATATTCTGGGATTTCATATCCCATCTTATGGATTTATGATCACACTTGGAGTGATTACGGCAAATCTTTTTGCCCTGTATCCGCTCAGAAAATATAAGCTTAACTTCGATGATATGCTTATATTAGAAGCTTACACATTACTTGGCGCCTTCTTAGGCGCCAAGCTTTTGTATCTATTCATTTCTTACCGGGACATTGACTGGTCCCGTATGTTAGAACCCCAGTATTTTAATTACATTATGCAGAGTGGCTTTGTATTTTATGGCGGACTGATTGGAGGACTGCTTCTTTTTCTGCTGGCCGGAAAAATACATCATATTGACTGGAAGCCTTTTATCATTCACCTGATTTATCTGATTCCATGGATTCACGGTTTCGGACGTATCGGATGTTTTCTTGCCGGCTGCTGTTATGGAATTCCATATGATGGACCTTTTGCAGTACAGTTCCCGGAGCATTCCATTGCGCCATCTGATACTACGCTGTTTCCAGTTCAGCTGGTGGAAGCAATCTGTCTTCTGATTCTTGCTGTCGTACTTGCAATACTGGATTTAAAGAAATCTTATCCGCACACGATTGCCATATATTTTATTGTCTATGGTATTCTGCGGTTTCTGTTAGAATATGTCCGCTATGATGCCGTCCGCGGTCATCTCTTTGCCTTATCCACCTCCCAGTGGATCAGCATTGGATTTGTAGTTGGAACCATATGCTATCTTATCAGAACTTCTGTTTCCAGAAAAAAGGCATAAGTTTGGCTTCTCTTTATTGACAGACTACAGTAAAAACATAAAAATCCTGCAACATGACAGGTATTTCTGATACCTTCATACTGCAGGATTTTTTATACATATAAGGAAAAGCTTGCATGCATTCCCTGTTATTTATAACACTTCTTTATAACAGTTCTTTCAATATCTTATTTACCATTCCAGGATTTGCTTTGCCCTTCATGGCTTTCATGGTCTGACCTACTAAGAAACCGATTGCCTTTTCTTTCCCATTGCGGTAATCTTCTACCGACTGAGGATTTTCTTCAATGACTTTTGCAATAGTATCCCGTAATGCACCTTCGTCATTTACGGTCTTAAGTCCATTCTCTTCCACATATTTATCCGGATTAATATCCTTAGCAAAAATCTCTTCAAAAACTTCTTTTGCCACATTGCCATTAATGGTTCCGGCATCGGTAAGCTCAATTAATTTTGCAAGATTCTCCGGTGAAAATGCAATATCCTCCGGGTCTTTATTCTGCTCTTTTAAAATACGCATGGTTTCGCCCATCAGCCAGTTGGATACTTTCTTTGGTTTATTGCAGATTGCAGTTGTTGCCTCAAAAACATCTGCCATTTTCTTTGCAGATGTTAAAATGTTGGCATCATATTCCGGCAGGCCGAATTCATCCTGATAACGCTGACGTTTTGCTTCTCTTAATTCCGGCTGGCTGTTCTTTACACGCTGCAGCCACTCATCACTGATTACGATCGGTACCAGATCCGGTTCCGGGAAATAACGGTAATCCTGAGCATCCTCTTTGGAACGCATTGCATAGGAATATCCCTGGTCATCATTCCATCGTCTGGTCTCCTGAATCACTTTTTCACCGGATTCAATCAGATCAATCTGTCTTGCAGTCTCTGCTTCTATGGCTCTTGCAATTGCTTTAAAGGAACCGATATTTTTCATCTCGGTACGGGTACCAAATTCTTTTGCTCCTACTTCACGGACAGATAAGTTGACATCTGCACGCATGGAGCCTTCCTGCATCTTACAGTCGGATGCACCAAGATACTGCACAATCATTCTCAATTTATCAAGATAAGCAATGACTTCCTCTGCAGAACGCATATCCGGCTCAGATACAATCTCAATCAATGGCACACCGGAACGGTTATAGTCCACCAGGGAAACATCTTCCCAGTCATCATGGACTAATTTTCCCGCATCCTCTTCCATATGAATCTCATGGATTCCAATGGTTTTCTTTCCTTCGGAAGTCTCAATCTCAATGCCGCCATCATGGTAGATTGGAAGATAAAGCTGGGAAATCTGATAATTCTGAGGGTTATCCGGATAAAAATAATTCTTACGGTCAAATTTACAATACTGGTTGATTTCACAATTCATGGCAACACCTACTGCCATGGCATATTCTACCACCTGTTTATTTAATACCGGAAGAGAGCCCGGCATACCGGTACATACCGGACAGGTGTGTGTATTTGGTGCACTTCCGAATGCAGTAGAACAGCCACAGAAGATTTTGGTCCTGGTTGCCAGTTCCACATGGACTTCCAGTCCGATGACGGTTTCATACTGTTTACTCATAATCTTCTTTTCCTCCTATTCTGCTGCTAACGGGCTGTGCTGATATGGTCTTGTCTGTTCAAAGGCATATGCGGCACGGATGATATTCTTCTCCTTGAAGCAGTCTCCAATCAACTGCATGCCAATCGGAAGCCCCTTGCTGTCGATGCCGCATGGCAGGCTGATTCCCGGAAGTCCTGCCAAGTTCACCGATACAGTATAAATGTCGCCTAAATACATTTTTAACGGGTCGCTTAAGGACTCTCCCAACTTCGGAGCGGTGGTCGGTGCTGCCGGTCCTAAGATAACATCATATTTTGCAAATGCTTTATCAAATGCCTGCTTAATCAATGCTTTCGTACGCAGTGCTTTTAGATAATATGCATCATAATAACCGGAACTTAAGACAAAGGAACCTAACATGATACGACGTTTTACTTCTGCTCCGAAGCCTTCGGAACGGGATTTCTTATACATGTTGTGAAGTCCTTCGTACTCTTTCGTACGATAGCCATATTTTACGCCATCAAAACGGGCAAGGTTAGAGCTTGCTTCTGCATCTGCAATTACATAGTAAGCAGGGATTGCATATTCTACCAGGCTCAAATCGAACTCTTCTACGATAGCACCTTTTTCTTCTAATTTCTTAGCAGCTGCTAAAATAGCATCCTTTACTTCTGCATCCAGTCCTTCTCCAAAATAATCTCTTGGAATACCGATTTTCATTCCTTTCACATCATCGACTAATGCACTGGTAAAATCGGTCTCTTCTCTCTGAATGGAAGTAGAATCCTTTTTATCATAGGAAGTAATTGCCTCTAAAATGGTTGCGCAGTCTGTCACATCTTTGGCAACCGGTCCTATCTGATCCAAAGAAGAACCATAGGCAATCAGTCCATATCGGGATACGGTTCCATAGGTTGGCTTAATTCCTGTGACACCACAAAATGCACTCGGCTGACGGATGGATCCACCGGTATCAGAACCCAATGCATAAAAGCATTCTTCTGCTGCAACTGCAGCACAGCTTCCACCGGAAGAACCTCCCGGTACATGTTCTGTATTCCATGGATTCTTCGTCTCGCCAAAAGCGGAAGTCTCTGTAGTACTTCCCATGGCAAACTCATCCATGTTGGTCTTTCCAAGAATTACTGCTCCGGCTTTTTCCAGATTTAATACTGCTTCTGCGGTATAAGTCGGAATAAAGTTATATAAAATTTTAGAACTGCAGGTAGTCAGCATTCCTTTGGTACACATATTATCTTTAATTGCTACTGGCACTCCTGCCAGAGGTCCTGTTAATGTTCCATCGTCAATAAGCTTCTGCACTTCTGCCGCCCGCTTCATAGCGCCTTCTTCATCTACGGTAACAAAACTGTGTACCGCATCCTCTTTTGCTGCAATGGCTTCTAAGGCGGCTCTTGTAGCTTCTTCTACTGATACTTCATGGGCTTTGATTTTCTTTCCAAGCTCTACTGCTGTCAGTGATAACAAATTCATCTTCTGCCGCCTCCTTTACTGATCTACGGTCTTTGGTACAACAAATGCCCGGTCTCTGCGCTCCGGCGCGTTGGCAAGGGTATCCTCGCCGCCGTCACCATTGGTTACTACATCTTCCCGGAATACATTATGTACCGGAAATACATGGGACATCGGTTCTACACCGGATGTATCCAGTTCATTTAATTTATCAATATAATCTAACATGCTTTCCATGTCTTTTTTTGCTGCTTCCTTTTCCTCTTCGGAAAGTTCAAGCTTTGCAAGGATTCCAACGTATTCCATGGTTTCATCTGAAATCATATTTGCCATTGTTTTTCCTCCTTAATCACGTACTTTGATATGAACTTCTCTTAACTGCTGCTCTGTTACTTCGTTTGGTGCTCCACACATCAGATCCTGTGCATTTCCATTCATTGGATAAGCAATGACTTCACGGATGTTATCCTCGTTACGCAGTAACATAATCATACGGTCAATGCCAGGTGCCATTCCTGCGTGTGGCGGTGCTCCAAACTGGAAGGCGTTGTATAATGCACCAAATTTATTTTTCAGTACTTCTTTATCATAACCTGCGATTTCAAAGGCTTTCTCCATAATCTGCATATCATGGTTACGGACTGCACCGGAGGAAAGTTCCACACCGTTACAGACGATATCGTACTGGTATGCTAAGATGTCCAGCGGATTCATGGTATTGAGTGCCTCTAAGCCGCCCTGAGGCATGGAGAATGGGTTATGGGTAAATCCGATTTTCTTGGTCTCCGGGTCACGTTCGAACATTGGGAAATCATTGACATAACAGAAACGGTATGCATCTTTCTCAATTAAATCCAGCTTCTCGCCTAATTCATTTCGAATCATGCCTGCATAATATGCGGCACGCTCTTCTTTATCTGCCATGAAGAAAATGGTATCTCCTACTTCAAGACCTGCCAGCTTTCTGAATTCTTCTTTCATGTCATCCGGGATAAATTTATCAATCGGTCCCTTGTAGCTTCCATCTTCTAATACTTCCAGATATCCTAAGCCGCCCATACCGATTCCGGTTGCAAATTTCAAAAGTTTCTCATGGAAACCTTTGGACATTTCTGCATGTACGCGGATGGCTCTTACGGTCTTTCCGATAAATGGCTTAAAGGTACATCTCTGGAAGAACTCTGTCACATCGATGATACGAAGTGGGTTCCGAAGGTCCGGTTTGTCACTTCCGAACTCTAACATTGCCTGCTTATAACTGATGATTGGATACGGTGCTTTCGTTACTTTGCTACCTTCCGGTGCAAATTTCTCAAAGGTGGCAGAAAGTACTTCTTCACCAATCTTAAATACATCTTCCTGGGTTGCAAAACTCATTTCAAAGTCAAGCTGATAGAACTCTCCCGGTGAACGGTCTGCTCTTGCATCCTCATCACGGAAACATGGTGCAACCTGAAAATATTTATCAAATCCGGATACCATCAGAAGCTGTTTGTACTGCTGTGGTGCCTGTGGCAATGCATAAAATTTTCCTTTGTATTTTCTGGATGGCACGATGTAATCTCTTGCGCCTTCCGGAGAAGATGCACAAAGAATCGGAGTCTGAATCTCTAAGAATCCCATTTCTGTCATTTTCTCTCTTAAGAATGAAATTACCTTGGAACGGAAAATAATATTGTCTTTTACTTTCTGGTTTCTCAAATCCAGATAACGGTATTTCAACCGGACATCCTCGCGGACTTCCTTACTGGTCATTACTTCAAATGGAAGCTGTGTATAAACCTCTCCTAAAATATCTACGCTCTTTGCCTCTAATTCAATGGTTCCGGTCGGAATCTTTGGATTGTAGGTCTCTTCATCTCTTTTTTCAATCAGACCTTCTATGGAAACTGCCTGCTCCTTACGGATTCCCTCTAACAGTTTTCCATCCCGGATTACAATCTGCATTACTGCATACATATCTCTTAAATCAATAAAGGATACGCCGCCATGGTCCCGGATATTCTCTACCCAGCCTGCTACCCGAAGTGTCTTTCCAATGTCGTTTTCGCTTACCTGATTTAAGGTTACGTCTCTGTAAATGTTGCTCATCTTATCTACTCCTTTTCTGATATGATTGTCAGCCCGGAGTATAAAAATAACCCCGGAATACTGACTCGTATTCCGGGGCGAATAATCTTCTTATCCGCGGTACCACCCGCATTGGAAAATGAATGCTTCATCTTCCCTCTCTTCGTGCGTAACGTGCACTACGTACTGACCTACTGTAATTCAGCCAATCGGCTCCAGAGTGTTCCCTTTGCTTTCTCTTCCAAACAGCGCTCTCAGTCGGTGACGCTGTATTCCTGTCGGCCTCTAAAAGTAAGAGTCTCTTTCCCAGCTTTTGCAACTATATCTCCTAGTTGTTGACTATGATAGCACTGCTTTTTTTGTTTTGCAAGTATTTTTTACAAATCTGATGCTATTTTTTCACTATGTCCTTTATATTATCCAATTTTATTTTATATAATGAACATAATCTATTTTTCTCGGAGCGGCGTCTTTTGCCGGTTCTTTTGCATAGCCGATGACACAGTTTCCAATGCCTTCGTAATCTCCTTCAATGCCAAGTTCCTTTAAAATTGCTTTTCCCTCTTCCCGCTCAAAAGTTTCTTTTGCACGGTGAATCCAGCAGCTTCCAAGGCCTAAGGAATGTGCTGCCAGCATCAGATTGCCCATAACGAGGCTTCCATCATAAAGATAGGTGGGACGGCTCTTATCTGCTAACACCACCAGTACAACCGGTGCTCCATAAAACGGATCGCCGGTTGTTCCCATAATCTCAGCATTTACCTTGGAAAGTCTGTCCCTTACTTCCTTATTGGTAACTGCAAGTATAATCGGTGACTGCCTGCCCATTCCGGTAGCCGCATAAGTTCCGGCTTCCACTACTTCTGCAATCAGCTCTTCCGGCACCATATCTTCCTTATAACCTCTGATACTTCTTCTTGTCTCCATTGCTTTTATGATCTCGTTCATTCCTTACTGCTCCTTTCTGATGCTCCGGCGGAAAATTTCATCCGCCTCTTTTACTACTTCTATCTCTCCGGTCTCAATCATATGATTGATGCGGTTCATATACCAACTGTCACTGATTCCAAGGGGATATTTTAACAACAGATTTCCAATGAGTCTTGCCTGTATGATTTCGCCCTCCGGCAGTTCTCTTCGAATCAGGAAATCATAAAAATCCTCTTTTACGCCCACCAGACAGCCATTTATCAGAACCCGAAGAGGTGCATCCTCTTCTTTAAGTTCGTCCCATCTGGATGCAAATACTTTCTGCTCATGCTCTGAAAGTTCCCTTTCCAATGGGAGGAATCGATAAAACTGTCCGGCATCTACTTCTCCCCAGGAAGAATAACGTACCGTCGTATTTTCCTCTTCTCTTACAAAATCCGGCAGACGTACCACGGATATCGCACATTCATATTTCCGCAGCACACTGACTGCATGGCAGAGTCCGCACAGGGAATAAGGCTTGTTGCTGTACCAGATACGGAAAGATTCTCCCTGCTTTGCAAACTGCTCCATCCGCTGCAGCTCTTTTACATAGGTTTCCACTGCCTGCTCTAATTCTTCCCGCCCCTCTTTCTCATCCTCATTCCAATAGACACCATACTGCTCTAAGATTATCTTCTTCCGATATGTACCATCCAGCGGTTCCCTCAGGCTGCCAATGTCCAACATAAATGGCAGTATAATGACCTCCGCAGAAGTTCCGCCAACTGCTTCTCCTGCAAACATGTCTTCAAAGGTGGCTTTGTCCGGCTTTTCCCCAAGCCATGCGGTTGGTCCATCCTCATAATCCGGCTGCTGATAGTTCTTCGCAAGCTTCATGGCTACGCCTTCACTTTCGCCAAATAAGATTTCTATCATCTACACTTCTCCCTGCTCTATGAGATATTCTAAGAATGCTTCGCATCCGCGTGTTACATCCGCATAGGTTTTATCGAACCTGCCGCTGTACCATGGGTCAGATATTGTTGCCTGCTCTCCGGCAAAGGAAAGCAGCATGGATATTTTACCGCCACGATGCCCGGTTATCCGCTCGATTCCACGGATGTTGCTTTCGTCCATCCCTATGAGGTAATCATAAATCTCATAATCGGATTTTGTCAACTGTCTCGCCCGCTTGTCCCGAAAATCGGTCTCCGGCGTATTTCCGATTCCATGCTTCTTAAGCTCCGTCTGCGCCGGCGGGTAAATCGGATTCCCGATGCCATTCCAGATTTCTTCGGTGCTGGTGGCAGCCGAGGCTATCTCGAATCGGTCGGTGAGGCCTCGTCTGGCGACGAGGTCCTTTAGGATGAATTCTGCCATGGGGGAACGGCAGATGTTGCCGTGGCAGATAAAAAGTATTTTTATCATCTTTTTATATCTCCATTTAAGTCTTGTATTTCTTCTCAAACACTTGATATTTCAGGGTTTTCCGACTTTTGAATTTTCCTTTCTTTTTAAGGTATCTTCTCAAATCTTCTCGTATTTTCTTATGTTTTTCCCTGCAATCTTGGTAAATCCGTTGGTAAAGCAAGCGTCCTTACCAACGGGCTTTTTTAACTATTCGCTATCCGATATACTTCTTCCTTTGCATCATCAAAATTTACATGGGTGTAAGTGTTCAAGGTTACACTGATGTCTGCGTGACCCATGATATACTGCAAGGTTTTTGGATTCATCCCGGATTTTGCCATATTAGAGCAAAAGGTGTGCCTGCATACATGAGGGGTAACTTTCGGCATCTGGATACGGTAAATTTTATTGTATTTCTGAATGATATGCTCCAGATACTTCTCCCAATGAAGGGCAACCATCGGCATATCGTTTTTATCCAGAAACAAAAATCCGGCATATCCTTCCACCATCGGCTCAACCTTTGGCGTCTTTCGGTTGGCAATGATTCTGCGAAAACACGCTGCAACAGCTTCTGTCATCGGTACATATCGAATACCTTTGTCTGTTTTCGGTTCTTCGATCACATACTGCATCTGTGCAGTACGCTGTAGCTGATGGTCTACCTTGATACGCATTTCTCCATACTCAATTTCTGAAACTGTCAGCCCACAGAACTCTGAGATACGAAGCCCTGTGTGAAAAAGAATATAGATTGCATCATAGTATCTGCTGAAATGCTTATCTTCCTGAATAAACTTCAGCAAATCTCTCTGCTGCTTTCGGGTAATCGCTTCTCTGGTAACAGAATCATTGACAATGACAGATGCAAGCTCAAATTCAAATGGATTTTTACGAAGCAGGTCATCATCGACTGCCATCTGAAATGCCGGTCTTAGAACTCCCCGGATAGAATGAATGGAACTGTATCCCCGTCCATCAATCTGCTGGAGCTTAATCAACCATGCCTTTGCATCTGACAAACGCACCTTATCAATTCGCAGATTCCCAAAACTCTCTTTTTTCAGCATATTGATGACCGTTTTATATCCGGCAATCGTATTGTGACGAACTCCTGTTTTCAATGAAACATATTTTTCTACCAGTTCCAAAACAGTATAGTTGCCGCCGTTTGTTACGATACGGTCAAACAAATCCGCTTCAATCTGTTTTTCTTTCTCACGCAGGGAAGGCTCCCGCTTCTTCCCTTTTGGCATTGGGTCATTCTTGTCCAAACGCCAACTGTATACATTTTTCTCTTTTCCGTCCTCATCAATATAGCGGAACCGATACCTCCCATCTTTACGCTGGTACTCGCCCTCTCGCAAAATCCGATTACGGTTATCTCGTCTTTTCTCACTCATCGTGAACTCTCCTTTCAAAAAAGAGAGCCAGACTTGCGCTCTTATCATAGCACAAATCCAGCTCTCCGCATAGTTATATCATGTGAAATCGGTAAATCTGTCAGCTCTGTTTACACAGCAGTAGCCTGATCCAGATACCTCTCAAATTTCTCACGCTTAATGAGGGCACGATTGCCGTTCATCACATAAAAATCCTCATTGGGATGTGTGTCAATAAGCGTTCTCAATTTTCCTTCGCCGATATGATAATATCTGGCTGCTTCCTCAATGGTAAGCGTATATCTACGCCACACCGGAACATCCGAGTAATTTTTCCCTTCAATATTCATCTTATTATTCGCCATAGGCAGTTATCCTCCATACATGAAAATAGCCAGACAGAGGGGGTCGGCAACGAAGTCCGGCAACGGGCTTCAAAAGACCTTGCAAACAATCTCAATCTGGCACTACTTACTATTTATACTTTTCTTTTATTTTTCTGTTGTTTTGGTTGTTATAAGGGAGAAAAGCTGATAGTTTCGGGGTTTCCCCCGGCAACCGGCTCGGCAACGGGGGATGCAACGGGCTGTCATTTTCAGAATGGAAGCTCCATCTGTTCTGTGACCTCCACAAAACCGTCCATCGTTTTTTCAGACGGGTTGCCGGAGTCCGTTGCCGGGTTTTCACGCTCCCAGCCCTTTTGTCTGCCATATTCGGAAAACATTCTTGGATTCGGGAAGTACCGCCAGCCAGTAATGCACTGGTTCATAATCTCGTTGATTTCCCGGATTTCCCATTGCTTCGGCTCGTCAAAGGCATGGTTCAAGGCTTCCTTGTAGAGCTGCTTGGAGCAAACCATGTTCCCGGTGTACTTATCAAGATACGCCTGTATCATTCCGGCTTTGGTGTCCTCCGGCATAAAATCCCGCTGGTGTTTTTTGAGATACCGCTGCATGGTGGGGCTGAAAGCCAGCTTGAACCTACCGCTTCGGTAAATCTCCATCGCTTCCGCCCACATCTGCTCGATATAGGCTCTGGAAGCAGCTTCGTCCTCCAAAATGTGAACCTCGGCTTGCTCCGGGTACACCATGACGGGAATAAAGCGACGGTTGCCGGAACGGTCAAGGGGCAGGAAGTCAAGGGCATTGGAAGTGCCGCCAAACACGCACTGACGGGGGCGGTCTGCCGGGTGGGTTTCATAAGGTATCTTGTAGACCTCTTTCTGCCGGCTTAAAAATGACTTGATTTCCTCAATGCTCTTGGCATTGGCGGTTGCCATCATTTCTGACATTTCAATAATCCAGTGACCTTGCAGCTTGCGGTACACATTGTCATCGTCCAGCTTCCGCAAATCATCGGAGAACCACTCATCCCGGACTGCCAGCAGACGGAAGAAGGTGGACTTGCCAGCCCCCTGACCTCCAACCAGACAGAGCATGATTTCAAACTTGCACCCCGGCTGAAAGGCTCGTGAGATTGCACCCAGCAGGAACAGCTTTAATGCTTCATAGGTGTAATCGTCTGTGTCAGCCCCCAGAAAGTGCCGCAGGCAGAAGCGGATTCGCTCTGTCCCGTCCCACACAAGGGAACTTAAATAATCCCGGATGGGGTGGTACTTGTTTTCATTCGCCACAATCCCGATGGCGTTATCAATCTTTTTCTCATTGGTAAGCCCGTAGGTTTCTTCCAGATAGAGAAGCAGATACTTCATGTCCGTATCGTTCAGGGCGGTGCTTTCCCTGTGAAAGCCGATGGGCTTTATGATGTCCTTGCGGTCAGTCAGGATGTTGTATGCGATAGCCCCTGAAAGCAGCGGGTCACGCTGGAATACAGTCAGGCAGTTTCGTATGCTCTGACGGACACCGCCTTTCTCGGTAGTTTCCATCCCCGCCTTGATTTCCTCAATGCTCTGGGGCGGCTGCATGGCGTTCATGGTGTTTTTTAGTTCTTGCTGCGTCTGCGGCTGCAAGCTCTGCCATTCGCTGTTCAAGCTGTATCACATCCTTTCCGTAGTCCGTAATCAAAGCCGCTTTTTCCTCTGTCTCCCCGAACAGCAGCACATCCAGCAGATATTCCACTTGGTCTTGCTTCTGTAAGGCTTCCACAAACCGGGGATGAAAGGCTTCCTCCGGGGAGTGCGGGGCGTAGTCCGTTCTCCATGCCATAAGCAAGTGAAGATAATCGGTAAGAATACGGAAGCAGCGGTTTTTTGCTTCCTGAAACTGTTCCTCCGGGGATTTCTGCCGGGGCTTGGGCTTTTTTGCCTTTCCCGGTGGTTTCCAGTCCTCATAGGAAAGCCCGAAGTCCTGTGCCAGCTGTACGGCGGCTTCCTTCTTTCCCAGCCCATACAGGGCGGCGGCAAAATCAATCACATCCCCATCCGCACCGCAGCCGAAGCAGTGGTAACGACGATCCAGCTTCATGCTTGGGGTTTTATCGTTATGGAACGGGCAGCAAGCCATCCCGTTCCGACCTGCATGGATTCCATAATGCTCCGCAGCCTGTCTTGTTGTGACGGACTGCTTCACAGCTTCAAATACATTCAAATCTATCCCTCCTTGAAAAAAAGAAAAGCACCTGACATTCTCTGATTGAAAATGGCAAGTGCCTGTTAAAGTTCCATATCCTGTTGTCTGTGTTTCGTCTGTGCCTGGGCTGTTCTTTGTGCTTTTTTCTCGTCTGCCTTATCCTGCAAGACTTCTTTGATGGGCTGCTTCTTGGGCGGCTCTTTGCTTTCCTCTGTGCCGGGGGTGGCTTTCCGTACCCAGTAACGGATGTCCCGCAGCTTCTTCAAATCAGCCTGTACCTCGGTCAACGGTGTTTTCAGGGCTGCAATTTCTTCCAGAAGCGTTTCCTGCTCCTCTTGCAGCTCCTTTTGGGTACTGTCCTTATCGTTCGGGTGCTTGGCAAGGTAGGCGGCAGCTTTCGCATATCGAACAACCTCCGGGTGTTCCTGTTTGAATTTCTCCTTTGTTTTCTTGAAAAATATCTTCTGGTACTTCTCATAGACGGGCTTACATTCCTTGCAGTCTGTCCGGGCAGAAAGAAGCCCGTCAATCACTTTACTGCGGGCTTCCTTTGGCTTCATCTGACTGCGGTACTCTGCGGCTGATTTCCCGGAAGATTCCAGAAATGCTTCTAAGTCCTCCACAGTAGAAAGCCCCTTTTGCCGGAGATAGGACAGGGCTTCGCTGACTGCCTTTAAGTCCTGCGAAGTTCCCCGGTTCTGTCCATCCCTTGTCCAGTCCTTCCGTTCTTCCTTTCGTATCTCCATATACTTCATCAGCAGATTGGGAAGAAGTGTCGCTTCCTCCGCCGCCTTTTGTGCAAGCAGCTCCTTCCGTTTTTCTCCCAGCTCGGTAATCCAGCCTTTGAGGTTTTGGATAAGCTGCCGGATGGACTTCATCAGGCGGTTGGCGGCTCTAATTTCCCGGTTCAGGTTGCCGATATTCGTCTGGATACCTCGCTTTTCCATCTGCCGGACAGCAGCCCCCTCATGGACAGTTGGAACTGTATCAAGCCCCTGTCTGGCATAGGAACGCAAGTCCACACGCTCCGGGCAGTTGTTGGCTTCCAGATAACGGTTCTGAATAATCTCCCATTCATGCCGCCATATTTCACAATACTTCCTGTCATTCCAGTCAACCGTATCTTCCTTATGGCTTTTCCATCTGCCGGACGGAAGTTTTATCCGTTCCCCTTTCACGTCAAGGTCATAAACTTTGCGACTCTTGGGAAGCCATTTCCCACGCTCATCCATTGCCCGCATAGTCAGCATGACATGGGCGTGGGGATTGTGTCCCGGCGGATGGGGGTCATGGATGGCAAAGTCAACGATCATTCCTTTGGAAACAAACTGCTGCTCACAGAACTCCCGGACAAGGACGGCGTACTGGTCGGGTGGTATCTCTCTTGGGATAGTAAGCACCCACCTCCTTGCAAGCTGGGAGTTCCATTGCTTCTCCACCGCTTCGGCGGCGTTCCATAAGGTATTGCGGTCTGCATACGACCGTGGGGCATTTGCCGGAAGCAGGATTTCATTGTGGACGATACCACGTTTTTCCGGGTAGTGCTTCACTTGCTGGTCATATTCACAGAACAGTTTTTCGCCACTCTGGTAAGCAGCGGCGGCAACCGCAGACTGCCGCTGGCTGCGCTGTACAATCGAGATTTCGTTGTGCGGACAGGGCATTTCGTATCACTCCTTTCGGTAATCGGTGGATGGGGTGGCGTTTTGCCACCTCATTTTGGGCAGAAAAAAAGCAGGCAACCTTTTTCAGATTTCCTGCTTGGTGTGCCGCTGTGTGGGCGGCGGGTATTTAGTTGTAAAAGTTCGGGGCAAGTTGACCCGATGTGTGTGGAATAACAAACTGGGAATTATTTAATTCTCTGTGTACCTAATTGTAATTGTTCAACTGCTATTTTTGCTTTATTGTCATCTTCCTTTTGAAGATTTTCTATTTCCGAGCTCCGAATAGCCAAAATGATTTCGTCCCCAACCTGTAAATCATCAAGTGTTATATCTACAACATCTTGTGTATCATAATTACAATAAATCATAGGAATTTGGGAACAATCAATAAGGCAATCATCCCCTAAAACACCTTCTTCTCCGCTATCTTTTGTGGTTATGATTTTATTTTCTTTATCAATTTCTGTTATTATCGCATTGACACCTAAAGTAAGTGGTTCGTTTGTTTGTTGTCCAGAACACGCAACTAAAGTAAACGCACAAATGAATATGCATAATGCCATTATCATTTTTTTCATCATAAGTTCCTCCAAATTCCGATTGAGATTTCACCTGTTTTAGGGAATTTAATAACTGTTATATTTTGTTATTAAATTCTCTGCAAACCCTTGAAAACACTGGATTTATCGCAGGTGAGCTTTCCCTTATTGTTTCCCTTGTGTTATATCGTCCCGTCAGCGTTTACGAACTCTGATAAGGGCAAATACAAGGGCAAGAAAAATCTATAAAACAGTATAACACAAAATAAAAGTGACATGGTGAACTGATTGAAATGCTTCTGATTTTTGTAACAAATGACTGATTGAATGATAAGGAGATTCTATACGATGAGAACAATATTTGCAGAATACAATCCACACAGAAACAGCATTGATATTTATACTTCTGCTGGTTATATGCTCCGCATTGACTGTTGGGAAGCCGAAAAGGATTTAAAAACCACACCCGGATCAGACTGTGCATTGAACGCACTTGCCATTGATAAACCGCTTGAATATGCAAAATTATATCTTGATGAAACAATGCAGATATGGGTAGATGCAGAAGATTCATTAGAACTATGGTGATTTTTTCAACAGCACTAAGGTTACTTTTTCCCAATCTCATTTATTGAGAATCGTCTTTTTACCGTGCATATATATTCAATATCTTTTTATCTATTATAATGAAATCAAGGGCTGGTCTAATGCCAGCCCTACAAAAATGAAAATTCACATAGAAAATAAATTTACAATTTTTCCGATATAAACCTGTTATCAACAAATACAAACATAATTTATATTATCGTATCTATTGATATGATATGTATTTCAAAGAGTTACCAGAAGTTTTTGAAAACTTTTCCCTTGTGATATTATCTAAAGCTCCTAATTTTATACTTTTCCCATGATGGAGCAGCTTATTTGACCGTATCTCTAGCACCAAAGATGTTGTATTCTATACTGATACATCAATAGAATTGCGAACTAACCTATTACCATTTTTGACAAGCGTAGATTCCACTGATTCTCTTGTAACGTTATCAAGAATGCTTGTATCAAACTTTTGTCCCGGCTTCCAATTTGGATTAGCCGATTTCACTGCTGCATACATAGCAGCTCTATACTGTCCTTCGTATTGCTCTAAAGTCCATGTACCACTTAAACGTTTGTCTTTACTTACGCTTAACTGATAATCCTTAAAAATATCTGAACGCTTAGTTGTATCACCATTTGAAATACCGTTTTCCTTAATAAATTCCCTCTTCACATTATCAAACATCTTTTGACGATATTCCTCGGATACACTCGTGAGCTGCTGCCATGATGTACCTTTTCCGGTAACATCCATTCCCGCCACTCCATTTGCATTCAGTAAATCGCCATCCGAATCAAATTGCTTCATCAGATTCTTAATAATGGTATCTCTTCCACCGAATGTTTCATATATCAATCTTTCTTCTGCTGACATCATGGCTTCATTTTGCATAATACCAGATAACCAGCCTTTTTCTTTCAAAGCCTTATATTGTTTACTATTTGTGTTGATACCATTATAGGTATTGCCTAATCCGCTGATATTCATTGACATATAAAACCTCCTTGTAAATAAATTCAAAATCCGTTTAGAATTAACTCAATGCTATATAGTATATATCGTCATAAATCTCCAAGAAATAAGTTTCACTGTTAAGTGCCCTCTTGATTATACAGGTGGTTGTTGCGTGTTCTTCGTTCCTCTTTGGATAACTTTTGACGCAACCTCTTTTCCAAGTTCTCAAACTGGCGGATTTTCTTCTTTCCATCCTCAATCTCGGCTGTCCCTTGTGGGTGTCAATCAAAATTATTTTTCTTGGTCTGCGTCAACCGTTCCAACACCGTCATCAGTATATAGCTCGGCTGGAATTGAATTGACAGCAAGTTGTTTTTCTGGCGGTATCGAATTATACCACTCAAGCCATTCAAGGGTTTCTTCGGATAAGTCCGATTTGTTAAATAACTGTCCTTCAAATTCAACCGTTTCATTTTCAGCATCTTCCATATGACTATATAAGAAATATTTACCATCAATTAAAACCACAATATTATTTTCATATTGATATACTTTAGCACCTACAATATCGTCATTGGCTTGGAAATTCTCTTTTGGCTCTTGCGATGAGCTAACTTTGCTTTCGATTTCCCCTAAATAAGTGAACTGGCTTTCTTTATCTGTAAAATCGAGTTGACTATCCGTATATTGATACAACTTGTTATTTACATAAACCATAGGAGCCAAATCTCCAGAAATAGGGGGATTAGAGCCATTAAGTAAACGCGGAATTGTAACTACGCAAATTATAAGGCAAAGACAGGCTGCCATAATTCCCCACTTTATCCATATAGGCTTTTTCATTTTCGTTTTGTAGTTGAGTGCTTCATCAACATATTTTGTATCAAGCTCGCTCATAGCGTCAGAAAATTTCTTTGCGTTCATACGAATACCTCTCTTTCAATCAAGTATTGCTTCATTTTCTCGCGGATACGGGTCAGCCGGACAGAAATATTTTTTTCTGAAAGCCCTACAAACTCGGCTATGTCCTTGTAGCTGTCGGAAAACCAATAGCGGCGCATAAAGATAACGCGGTTTTCGATAGTCAGCGTGTCTAAAAAAGACTCAATGATACAGGCTAACTCTCTGACCTCGATTTCTTCTTCAATGTTTTTCTGGTCTGCAATACAGGCTTCAATTTCCTCCAAAGCAATCGTGTAATGACTGCTTCGTTTGGCTGCTTCCTTTCTCCAATAGATTTTGAGCGAAATATTCCGAACGATTTTCAAAAGATACGACAACAATGGGTTAGGTCGTGCTGGGGGAATGGCGTTCCATGCACCTAAATAAGCGTCGTTTACACATTCCTCCGCGTCCTGTCTGCTCCCTACTATATGGTAGGAAAGATTGTGACAGGCTTTTCCGTATTTTATGTCCAGTTCCCGTATGCCCTGTTCCGAACGCTCAAAAAACATTTCTATGATTTTTTCATCGTCTATCATCACACCGCCTCCTTTCCGGCTTCACTCATATACTACGGTTTCAGCGGCAAACACTACATCTAATCCGAAACTTTTTTCAAAAAATTACCATTTTGCTTTATTATAAAATACATAATCGCAGAACATGCAACTCCTACAGGATATGTTATTGTCATAGATAACAATATCATATGACAAGCCTGATGTGTCCACAAACATCTCTGCCTTGAAATCGAATCTTGTTCTGTTTTATCAGTAGCATTGGCAGACTTTTGTACCAGTTTCTTAATCTCACTCACAAATTCAAACTGCGTTTTCGTACTTTTTCCTTTCGACGGAATATAAGACCAGTTTGGTTCTCCATTATTACCAGAAGTAATTAACTGTTGCTTGCAAATTAACAATTTCATTGTCTGCATCATGCATACAAATCCACGCATGTATCCATTCGCCTTCAATCTTTCTTCATTCTAATTACATTTCCTGTTATTCCACCAGTTTCCCAAACACCACATGATTATATTGGCAACTCACAATCTTTTAACCAAAACCGTAGCTCCATAACAGTCACAGCAATTTTATATTTTACTTCGATTTCAACTTTTTCTGGTGGATTGGCTAAAAGCCTGTCAATATCCTGTTCCTCAACACCAGCCATTTTTGCTATCGTTAGCTTGGATATGCCATGATAGGAAACAAGCACTTCCAAAAAACCGCTTAATTGCCTATCCTTATCTTCAATCGCTCCAAAATACAGAAATCCTGCTTTACTAAGTATTTTAAGACGCAATGCAGGATCATCTGGCAAACATTCCACATTGCCCATTACTACTCCATCTACTGTTTCTTCAGTTATTTCTAAATATTTTGAAAGAGTATTTTTATTAAAACGATACTCCTCAATTAAAGAAGTCAACATTTCTGAAATATTTTTTGTTTTAATCATATTTGTGCCCTAACACATTGTTTCTTTACTCTGTCAACAATTTATCCAGCAACATCTGCCTATTGTTAATAAACATTTCTGTCACTTGATAACTCTCTGTTTCTTCATATTCACATAAATGTATGCTTCCATTATCAAAACAATAGATATCTGCATCTGGTATACCTAACAGAATAGGCGAATGTGTAACTATAAAAAATTGTGCTCCCTCTTTTGCACATCTATATATTTGTATTAACAATGTAAGCTGTCTCTGAGGTGATAATGCAGCTTCCGGTTCATCAAAAAGATACAGACCATTTGGCTGCAAATTGTTCTGCGCTAACGCGAGAAAACTCTCTCCATGTGACTTTTCATGATATTTAGCAGAAGGATGCGCAAAATCTGCATATTCTTCTTCCTGCGTTGCAACATTATAAAAACTTTCGGCTCTAAGAAAATATCCCCATTTTTCCTTCCGATAGCCTTTTGAAATTCTTATCGCATCACATAATTCTGAATGTGTATCATGCGTAGAAAAAACATAATTCTTTGTTCCACCCTCAGGATTAAAACCATGTGCTACGGCAAGTGCCTCCAATAAAGTGGATTTACCACTGCCATTTTCTCCGACAAAAAAAGTAACCGGTTTGTTAAAATCAAGTTTTTTAACACCCCAAAAAGCCTCAATTCTCTTTAAATAACTATCGTTATCAATTCTATCCCAATCGAATGTTACTCCTTGTATAAATTGATTATTCATTTCATTACCTTTGCTTTATTTTTTTATCTGAATTGTACCGTCTGCCATGAAAAACTGTACGTTTAACTCAGACATAATATCTTTGTGCTGCGTCTGTTTATATGCTAAAATTTCCCGGATATCACTTGCGTAATCCTGATAGATCAGATTCCCGCCCGGATTATTTAACAGGTCATCCAGTGTTTTTGGCAGACCATTCCTTATAATTTTTACCTATGCCATTCGATACCAATTTCCATCCTTTAAAAGCTGTGCCATTCTTTCTTCATATCTTTTCACTGCTTTCTGCTGAATGGAACTAGGCACCACATAATCGTTACCAACTTCACTTATTTTCCCATTTACCAGTTCGCAATGTGTCCCGTTTATCACAAATTCTCTGCTTGTATCCACTCCCTGTGACGCAAGAAAATCTAAAATATAATCGGTGTATGTATCTGTCATACTTGAAAAATACTGCTGATCCGCAAAATGTATCAGGGAGTTCAGACCACCTATCATCATATTGCATCTTTCATCATCTGCCTTGCTTCCGTTTCCATAGCCCTCGCCCCAGACAAAATCTTCCTGTACCGTCATGCTGTATCCATTTCCAAGATTAAATCTGCTTCCAACCCCAATCGTGATGCTGTTTGTACTGGGATCATATGGTTTGTACCCTCTGGTTTTTAAATGGCTGCTGTACGGTTCCAAAGGTTTGAATCTCGGATGGGAGATATGACATACCCGTAATGGCTGTAAACGCTTTCTGCCCATTCACATAAAAGGAAGTATGGGTTGCACTGTCTATATCCGCTGTAATCTCGACTTCCTCATCATTGGCAAAAGGATTCTGTCCGGTCATCCCGGTTCCATATGCATACAGCATTCTTGTAAACTGATATCTTGTATGTTCATCAAAATGATTCAGTGTCTCTGTATCTTCTCCCTTTACATCTCCATTGCAAAAATCAACAAATTCATTTTTGCTGCCATCTTTTGTAGATAATTTACCTGTCTTTGTGTTATAAACAAAATTATAAGAACTTCCTACGCCTGTTATACCCATTGCATTTCCTCCATTGCATTTTTTCGTTGCTATTCCTCTGTCATTCGGAATTTGCAATCACTTTCCTTATATGGTCCAAGTGATTTATAAATATATAAGTACACCTATTGAAACATCACATCAAAATCACCTCCATTTATTAGGCTTTCGCTTCAAAAACTGATCTTTTCTCCAGATAATCCGGTAGTTCTTTTAATTCAGAATTCATACCATTCTTTACGGCGTTATATTCTTTCCAGTAAATGGAATAGAATTCATCTTTTTTTGTAAGTTCTGCCGGAGTCATTTCATACCCCCAGCCGGCACCGGTATTCAACAATACATTCACACCCTGACTCTGAATTTGAACCCCATAACCACCTGATGTTAAAATAGTGAAATTTAATGTTCCGCCTCCTGCCAGTGCAATCTGCTTGTCTGCAAGATTCTGATTTTTTCCCTCTGCCTGTTCCAAAAAATCCAGTAAGGTTAATTCTCCAATCCCTTTACATTTTGGATTGGTATTTTGATTTTTCATTGCACTTTTTGCCTGTTGGTATAACTGCTTTCTATCCGGTGCAACCTCTGACAAATATTCTGCCCTTAACTGCAATACCTGCCTTGAAATAGCGTCTTGTTCTGTCTTATCAGTAGCATTGGCAGCCTTTTGTGCCAGTTTCCTAATCTCACTTACAAATTCAGTCTGCGTTTTTGTACTTTTTCCTTTCGATGGAATATAAGACCAGTTTGGTTCTCCATTACTACCAGAAGTAATTAACTGTTCCCTTCCAACTGTTCCTATATTTGAAAAAGAGATTCCCATAAATCCACCTCACGGTTCATAAATAAATCTATCTATAACTTTATATCTACTGACTTTCTGCCACTCTACTCTCTGGTGATGCCATCCTATGCACCAATTTGATATTTCCCTTTTACCGAATCCTTTTATGCCTTAACATCACAACTTCCTCCGATAGATGGAGCTGTACCTACTGCCTGTGCTACAACATTCTCTGTAATGCTTTTCATATCCGTACCAATTGCAAATATTGTGCGTCTATCTTCCTGAATTTTCTTCATCTGCTCTTTTCTTTCAGCTCTCCGTTCTGCAAGTTTTTGTTCATTTTCTTTCTTTTTCTCGATTTTTCTATCTTCATCAGCCTTTTTTTGTTCTTCGCTTGGTCCTGTAATAACCATGGAGCCCATATTACCATCCTTATCTATCCATACCTGACGATACTTAACTTCACTACCAGTCATTGATTTAATCATTGAGTCAGCCCATCTATCTAATGCTGGAATTTTTGACAACATATTTTCATATTTTGTGGCAACCTCTGGATTACTCATCATCCTATTTAAAATCTCAGGAGCAATCCTCACATCTGTTTTTCCTGTACGATTAGCTGTTTTTACATTTTTATCCGAACTTCCTGCCACAATATCTATTTGAGGATTTTTTTCCTGCAATTTTTTTACATAATCTTCCTGACTCTCTTCTGTTTTGCTCACCTGTGAATTTTCCTTTGTTTTTTGAATATCACAAGCTGCCTTTTTAACCGTGTTCTTGTAACCTGATGCATAATACGATGTGTAACTGCTGTTATTGATACCTGTAATTGCCATAATCCTACCTCCCTGTTATTGAAACTTAAAATAATTTCTATTATATTGAACGACTTGGATATTTAATTTCCGTTGATGTAAATTCATCTTCCGCCGAAACATTGATATGCCCACTGCTGTCAATAGCATACTCTTTACCATAAACGGAAAACGTATCTCCTTCTTTATATCCGATTTCTATCCAGTTTATATCATTTAACTGTTTTATCTTTGCGTCAACATTTATGGTCTTTCCTGATTCCTGCAATAAATAAGTGTGTTTTCCTGCTCCCGCATCTATAGAAAAGAATCCCGGAGAAATCCTGACTTTCTCACAGACGGACAATACCTCCTCATTGCTGTAGAGATACCCCCACACACTCTTTCCCTGTGCCAGATCAGACAGGATATTGCCTGCCTTACACATTTCCCACTTATAATTTGTTCCTTTTTGATTTGTATTCTCTGCAAGCAACGATTCCGAGGCTGCCCAGCCTATCCTTCCATTGTTGACCGTCCATGTATATTTACCGCCACTTGATGTTGTCCATGAATAATAACTTTTATTACTTAATACCAAAGAATTATTTGCAGCACAAATGCCTGACATGGTGCTTGTATTCATTTTCGGTACTGCATAATTAGGTACTACCTGTCTGCTCCCATTAAGGTCAAAGGAAATAACCCCGTACTCCTTAAAATCAGAATTATATCCACAGGAAACATTCTCCCCAAAATTGATTGCATCCAAAATAGCACTTGAATTATTATAGTTTGCAAAATAATAAGCCAATTCACTGTTAGAAATATTCGCATTTTTATCTATCAGTGCAGCTATTGATTGCTTTGAAAAGCCTCGTGCAGCATCAGAAATACTTAAACTGTCCTGTTT